>JBFMCS010000003.1 GCA_040754315.1 Bacillota bacterium | reverse complement strand
CAGTCTCTTGAGCGCTTTCGGGTTCAAACCGATCACGTTCTATGCTGCCTACGATACCTCCTGACCAATTATGCCCACACGTAGCGGCTTGCTTAGAAGAACATACCTGATGTGCGGAAAATCGGTTCTTACAAAAGGATAGAAACCGAGCACCGATTCATGCTGTATGGGGTATCCCGAGAGGTCATGGTAGCCCCGTGGTTCTGATCACTGCCTACTGCCCGGATCCGGGCCGATGGGATCAGTCGTTTACTCGGAGGCGGTAACGGTGAAACAGCGCAAGAAATCGAAGTATGTGCATGAAGACCGATATGTAGCCGAGGTTGATGTTGAACCAATGGAAGACGACACCGGTTGGTCGCCTTATCTCAACCTTGAAGATGCCCACAAATTGGACAACGTGAGGGATGCTCTTCGCCAAGGCGACCTGGGGGCGGCGGCGAAATACGAGCGAATCTACGAGCTCCATCCGGTCGCACATCAATGATGTGCATAACAAGCAAATCAAGTGGACGGCAAACAGCGCCGAGCACGCCATTCGGTGGACCATTGAGCTTCTGGTACGGTACTGTTCTATGTTCCAGATGTTGATCTATATGTATCCGGCACGGGAGTGCAAATCATTTGTGTAACCGCACATGCCTATTAGGCACAACCGAGCATGAAAATGGCTGATCACAAAGGCCCGTTTTTTCTGCTATGTTAGGGTTATCAGGGACGAAAGGTTGATTCCATTTTGAAGGTATAACCTCGAGGTGTAACCTAACCTGATTGCCTTAGAGCACAACCAACTGTTGCCCCTTGTTCGAACGCATTTGTTCCTGGGCGGGCTTAAGCCCTGGCAATAACGAAAGTGCAGGGGAAAAAAGTCCACTCGCACCACCAAGGGTAACACCTATCTAAAACGCATCCTATGTGAGGTCGCCTGGTCCACCACTCGAGTGCGTGACAGCTATTTATCCTCTTGGTATTGGAAGGTCCAGCAACGGCGTGGTGCAAAAAGAGCCCTGGTCGGATTAGCGAGAAAGATCCTCGTGAGCATCTGCAACTTACTGAAGAACAACGAAGATTACGATGAAGCCCACTTTGAAGTCGCAAAGCTGAAGCAAGACGTATTCCGGGTCAAGAGGATAATTGCTGAGGCCAGGAAGATAGGCCTGGTGGTGGTGACAGAGCACCCTAAGACCGCATGAGCGTTCGGTCGCTGAATAGCCGCCTGGCTGATGCATTATCTGGCATCGGCTTGGATTATTTTGCCCTTTTTCGACTTGCTCATATCTACTTGTCAAGCCGCCCCAGAATAGGCCAATTTTCGTGTTAAATGGGTCTTTACTCGCCAGGAGGATAGGGCAGTACTGGAAAGCAACCCGAGCGCCCGGCGGGGTTCTGCCGGAGGTACGCGGTCTTCTTATTGGTCACCTTCCGCAGCTGCCGGTGATAGCCCTCGATGGTGTTGGTGGTATAGATGATCCGGCAGATCTCACACGGGTAGTTGAAACACGCGGTCAGCTTTACCCAGTTACTCTCCCAGGATCGGACGAAATCGGGTGCCGCTTTTAGTTGGTAGTACTAGCCATTTACACAAAACCTCTCTATTTTCAAGCCAAGGTACGGTCGTCCTCACGCCCCCAGGCTCTCTTTAACCGCCCCGCCTTCAGACACTCAGCGGCCTAAGAGTCCAACACTGACTGACCACCAGATCCACCAAGGTTGTAAGCCCACTGTTACAGATGAACCGTATTTACCGCCCAATCACTGCACCAGTGTAAACGGTCATATTGATTCCCCTCTAGTCGCTAGCCACAAATGCGCTACCGGTGAAACATCACTACCCTCTCCATTTTCTTCCTGCCACGAAAGGAATTCCTAAGAGAATGCGAGAAGAGTACTACGGAATTCGACCTTCTCGCTGCCTTTTCCCCAATCGGTTTCGATTCAAGGGAGCAAGCACATGGCTGATACCTTTACAGCTATTACGCAACAGCTAATGGCCGCCCTGGAAGACGAGATCGATGCCGTCAAGAAGGAGTTCGGTACCGAACCCCTCGTGCTTCGCCATGGCCGTCGCCACGGGCGCTTGGGCACATCTTATCTCTACGCCTTCCTCGTGGATTCCGAGATCGCACTACCCTGTGACACCCCAGGCCAGCTCCGGCTGGGAGATCTCAAGTATCAAACGGTAGTCGTAGGTATGCAGGGCTTGGAAATCATTCTGAGCCTGAAGGAGGATCTTGGCCCATTGGTGCCTGGCGGCACCTTGCTGGTCTCCCCGTACTATCTCTTGGAGATCTTGAGGTCGCGGCTTGCGGATACGGTCTTTGGCAGTCTACATGCCAACAAGGACCTTGCGGTTCGCCTCTTTCGCCTAGAGGGAGACTCGTGTGATGCCGGCCTTCCTCACGCTCACATAGACCATCTTGACGGACTCAATGAAGGCCAGCGACGGGCCATTCTCAATTGCCAGACGAGCCAAGTTTGCTTCATCTGGGGACCCCCAGGAACAGGAAAGACAAGGACCATCGGCAAACTCGCTGCTTTGCTCCAGGGAAGGGAACGCGTGCTCGTCACATCCCACACCAACGTGGCGGTTGACGCAGCGGTGCTCGCTGTGCTCCAATACCTCCCTGAGACGGAACGGGAGCCGGGCACTGTCATCAGGGTCGGAGAACCCCAGAGACCAGACCCCTCGGTGGCAGGCATCACCCTGGAGGCTGTCATTGAGGACAAGGCCAGGCCCTTGCGCGAGGAGAAGGCGGTTTTCGAAGCCGAGCGAAAGCGGGTGTCAAGACAAATAGCCCGCCTCGAATCGAGCGCAAGATACATAGAGGAGGCCCAAAAACGGGAACCGGAGGTGCAACGCCTCAGGACCACCCTTGTGCAGTTGGAAGCCAGGGCCAGGAGGTTGAAGGAAGCGGAGATCGAGGCTCTCACCAAGAGGGACAGGTTGTGTGAGAGGCTGAAACGAGCGCGCCAACGCGGGTTGCCCAAGGGGTTTTTCGCACCTGCCATAAGGTTAGAGCGGCAGACGGATAGTGCCGACAGATTGGTGAGAGAACTGTCAGAGCAGCGTTTGAACCTCGAGATGGAGTCTCATGACACGCTCGAAACCCTCAGGCAGGCCGAGGAAATCCAGCGCTTGAAGATGGCACTGGCAAAACGCCGTGGGGGAACGGACCCCCTCAATATGCGCCGGGAGATCAACCGTCTCCGCGCAAGCTTAGAAGAATTGGCCAGCTCAATCACCAGGATCGAATTAGATCTGGAGGCTCTCCCCCGGACCATCCTGGCTGGCGCTCGCGTTGTAGGTGCGACGCTCTACCGGCTGGCCATCATGCCAGAGCTCCACGAGACTCCCTTTGACACCATTATTATTGATGAGGCCAGCATGGCACCACTGCCCAACGTATGGTTCGCCGCAGGCTGTTCGGCCCGGCGTGTGGTCGTATCTGGTGACTTCCGCCAACTACCACCCATAGCCGCGGCCAGTGACCCCGGAGACTACCCCATGGGCAGCAAGTGGATGACCAGGGATATCTTTGAACAGGCAGGTCTGGTTGATGCCAGCGGAAAGGTTGTCCATGACCCACGTCTTTCCATCCTCACTGAGCAACACAGAATGCACCCCGCCATAGGCAACCTGGCCAACCGGCTGGCCTATAAAGATAATAACCTGGAGCACAAGGCCAAACCACACGAATACATGGCCGCGACCCGGAGTTACCCAAAGCCTGACCACGCCTTGGTGTTCTGCGACACCTCCATGGCTGGCTGCTGGTGTGCCCGTTCAGAGCCCGGCTATTCACGGTACAATCTCTATAGTGCCCTGGTCAGCATCCTACTGGCAAGAGAGATCACCGTGAACGGAAGTGGAGAAGTTGGAGTCATAACGCCCTACAGGGCACAGGCCCGGTTGCTGCATGCACTGGCGGAGGAGTACGGGCTTGACTCCAGCCAGGTAGAAATTGCGACGGTGCATCGTTTCCAGGGGGCCGAGAAACACTTCATTATCTTTGACATAGTGGATGACTTCCCCTATAGGATAGGGAGGCTCCTGAAGGGCGGCTTTGGCAGTAACGCAATGCGCCTGCTGAACGTGGCCTGCACCCGTGCCAAGGGCAAACTGGTGATAGTAGGGGACCGAGCTCATCTGGAGGCAAGGACTGGTAAGGATGACAGTCTTAGAACCCTGCTGGACTACCCTGACCCATACAGGTTCCTTGATTCCAGGGAGGTGATCAAGGCCAACTCGGGCAGCCCCACCGGCGCTGATCCCCTGAGACCTCATGACATCCTTGTCTGTGACAGTAACGCCTTCCATGCCCTCTTGGCGGAGGACATGCGACGGGCAAGAAGCCAGGTCATCCTCTATAGCCCGTATATTCGCGAGAAGCGTTTCCGTGAAGCGCTCAAGGGCTTTCAATGCCTGTGTGAGAAGGGTGCCAGGGTGATGATCGTCACGAGGGAGCCCTCCCCAGCAGATGGGAAGACTCGCCAATTGTTGTCGGAGGCCTCATCGATCGAGGGGTTGAGTATCGTGTGCCGCTCGAATCTCCACCAGAGGATGGCTTTCATTGACAGGGACGTGGCCTACTTCGGCAACCTCAGCCCACTTTCCCACGGCTACTCGGCCGAACAGATGATACGGCTCTCCAGTCCTCCCATCGTGCGAAGACTTGTGGAGCTCACCGGAGCAGCGCTTCTTCGAGAACAACTGAACAGTCAGGCCAAGCACGCCTTCCTGGTTTACCTTTGCCAATACCTGTCTGAAAGCCGCCCCACACCCACATGCCTCGATTGCGGCCGGCCCATGAGGTTAATATGGGGCAAGTACGGCCCCTTCTTTGGCTGCCCGTCCCACGCAAGTGAACGGCACCGTACGGTCAGCATTCCAAGGTCAGTTGTGGTCAAATTCCTAAAGGACATGGATCTAAGATGTCCGGATTGCGGCGGAAGGGTATGTCTCAAGTCCTCCCGCTACGGCACGTTCCTGGCTTGCAGTGAATGGCCGGATTGCCGGTGGAGAGAAACCTCTTAAAGGGAAGGGGAGGGTTTCCGGCTAATTACCCAAGAACTGAGTGACAGCGCATAAGGAGGACGAGTACCTCCTCCTTCCCGGAAGAGGCGCGGGATGTATTATGGAGGATGAACCTAGAAATCTGCCGAGGAGGTAATATCATGGAAATAGCCCCTGAGACCAAGGCTCCATCAACAGGTGACACCGGCTGGCTGCGTGATGTGCAATACATTAGGGCTGTCGCGGATTGCCTTCGCAAGGCACAACAAAGCCTCGGGAAGAACGCCAAGAACGCCCTCCAAGCCTCAGAGGTCCTTGACCTTCCGGCCTTAAGGCGGCACCTTGCAGCCTCCAAGGCACCAGTCACTGCTTATCTGGAGCACATGAAGGCCCTTGAGGATGCGGTTTCTAGGTTCAACCTCACCGACATTCCAGAGCATGACTACGCACAGGTCTTTGAGGCAGCTTGCGAAAGGCTGGATCTTCGTGTTGAAGGTATCTTCCCCAGCTACGAAGTGTTTCCCTTCGAAATCCGCATATCCCTGGCTGAGGAGCAGGTCCTCTTGAACAACAGGGTGAACCGGGCCCTAGACCCCGTGTCACTGGCTTCCACTATACGGAGAGAACTGGATAGGCTCATGAGGAGCCGGTTGAACGAGGGCCAGTTCATGTCTGCCCTCCTCAGGGCCTACGATCTCCTGGTCTCTGAGAGCGTTCAAACCAAGGGTCGCCCGATGAGGCAGGTTCGCCTAAAGAGGATATACCAAGTGCTTACCCTGCTTAAAGGGCGTTCAGGGTATTCAGAACGGCTCTTCGCCTTCGACCTGTATCGCCTAAGAGACAGTTCCAACCTAGTCTGGAACAACAGGCGCTTGATCTTTGGCAATGTGCGCTCGGCCGCGAACGCAATGGCGGTGCCCAGTCATACCGGCACCGAATACCTCGGCTATCTGGAGGTACAAGAGGTGGATGAAAAGTGAATACCCTTCTTCTGGCCCTGTCTCCAGACGGACCCCCGGATGATGCTGATCTGCTCCACAAAACCTTCGTGGACCCTCTGGGGCAGGCAAGGTTTCTGTGTGATCGCTACCTCGATACCTACCTGGCTGAGGGAGGCTCCAAGCTCAAGCTCATCACCGGGCGAAAGGGTTGTGGGAAGTCTCACTTCATCAGGTACCTCGCCTCCCAGGCCAGAAACCGGGGGTACATGGCCCAGGTAGTGAGCGCCCAGGAAATGCCGTTGTTCTCCTTTGACCAGATCTACCGCCAGATCATGAAGGGTGTCAATACCGGGACCCTGATTAGACACTATACGGGTGCCCTCCTGAGCAGGCTGGGGTATGCCTATGACAGGCATGACGTGGCCTTTCTGGAATGGGCTGTATCTCATGGGAGGGAGGGCTCCGTTGTTCGCAGGGAGATCAAGGATAGACTCGCGGAAGACCTCTTCGGCGACTTGGACATGGACCGGTCTCTTGCCACGGCCATACTCCTCCTTGCCAGCGACGATTTAGGTGTCCATTCCCTTGGCGCCGAGGTGCGCTCCACCTTGGACAGGTGGCTCAAGGGCGATTATGTCCCGGCTCGCGAACGCAACACGATTGGTATTCGGAAGGCCATCGATCGCTACAGTGCGCGGTTGGTGTTCAGGTCCTTGCTTCACTTCCTGCCGAAGGCGAACGTTAAGGGGGTTCTCTTGGCAATTGATGACGTCCACCAGGTCACGGAAAAGCACCCTGAACACGGCGCAAAGTATACCCGCACCAAGAGGGATGAGTTCTATGAGAGCCTGCGACAGGTAGTGGATGAAGTGGACAGCGTGAGAGGCTTTTTCCTGATTCTCTCCGGACGCAGGGAGATTGTGGAGGACCAGTCCAGGGGGATCCGTTCATATGAGGCCCTTTGGATGCGACTGCAGAACGAGGTGCGTTCCGAGAAGTTCAACAGATTTGCCGACTTGATAGACCTCGACCACGCCTGGCAACAAAGTGGCCGGGCATGCCTTGCCCAGATCGCCAGCAATGTGCTAGACCTTGTCGGGGCGCCCCCACCCCTGCGAGGTGAGATCCTGGACGAGTTGGGTGGCATCGACCCAGCGGGCAGCGTTTCCCCCGTACGCATGACTATGAGTATGGTGCTGGATAAGACAAGGAGGCAGCAGCCATGAAGGACCAGCAAGAGCAGAGGCTCATCATTGAGAGCTTTCGATCGGGAGTACCTTCCCGCCGCGTGGCCAGTCGTTTTCCCATGGGTAGGGAGCGGCTCCTGGAAAAGGTGCGTGATGAGATACAGAGCCTGAGGTCCCGTGGCAGCCAAGCCATCTTCGTCAAAGCCAATTATGGAGAAGGTAAGACCCACCTGTTGCATGCCATCTGGGATATGGCACTGAGAGAAGAGTGTGTAGTCAGCCTCATCATATTGAGTAAGGAGACACCCTTTGACAAGTTTTACAGGGTTTATCCCAAGGTTATAGCCGGAACCTACTTGCCCGGTTCGAGCCAGCCCGGCATCGAACAACTGATCTCCGATGTGCGTGGCGGCAGCCAGGAGGCAGGGGAAATCCTAGGTTTTGCTGAGTCAAACCTTCACCCTAAGATAGCCGCGGTGCTCCGGAACTACATAGAGGGTCAATACACCGATGCCTCTTACGGGCTCTATCAAGACTTGGCTGGGGAATTCATGAGGGCGCAGGATCTCAAGGCAATTCACAGACTCAACTTCCACGAAACACTGAAACTAAGCAGGTTCACGGCCTCCTCTGATACCTGGGATTACTTTCGCATGGTGGATGCACTGGCCCGGTTAAGGGGGTACAGGGGGTGGGTGCTGCTTATAGACGAAGCGGAACTAATTGGGAAACTGGGCGCTGGTGCCCGGGCAAGGTCCTATGCTAACATCAATAGGTTCCTTTCTCCCAAGGGTGGCCTGGCGAGTACCCTGAGCGTTTTCACAGTAGCCACGAGCTTTTTCCCCGATGTCCTGGACCGCCTGAATGATAGCGCGATGGCGTCTGAGTGGCTGAGAACCCGGGGATTAGTGGAGGAAGCCCAGCACACTGATGAGGTCCTTGACAAGATGGTTGAGGCTGAGGCGCTGTTGCCCCTGTCAGAGGAACAACTCGCCGGCGTCATGGAACAGATAGTCTCCGCCCATTCAAAGGCTTACGGTTGGACCCCACCACTTAACGGCAGAGAACTGCTGGAACGAATCCTTGAGGTCTTCCCAGCCCGGGACACGAAGCTCAGGACTCGGATACGCGCGGGTATACAGTGGCTGGATCATCTCCTGCAGTACAACGAGGATCCCATTCTCAATGTGAGTGACCTAGTGGAAGAGTACGAACATGTAGATGAGGAGGTCTCATGGGCATAACCCTTGGTGAGTTGTTCGAGTAAGGAAAAGCGCGTTAGTATTCAGCCGGCGGCCGGCTGGTTTGAGGCATCAGCAAGATAGCGTTCTTGCCTTCCATGGACTGGACAGGACCCTCAGGATAACCTGTCACGTCCGGGGTGTTCGTGGTCCAGGCTGCCTACGCATGGAGACCTGGGCAATGTTGTCCCGATCAGGCTGCCTGGGTTTCACTCACAAACAGGGATCTGGCGTACACCCGAGCAGACTTCCTTGGCCATTAGGAATTCCCTATTTTCGGCCAAGAAAAATCCCCACCTTAATTACCTAGCAAGGTGAGATGCTGCAGGCGCCAGGCCAAAGGCGCCACCCCTGGAAGGGCAAACCCTTCAATTTGTAATTATCAACAAAGGGATCTCCAGGTATCAAAGTGAAGCTAAATCTAAATGCTGGCCGGTTGCTGTGAACGAGGTCCTTACCGACAAGGGCAGGAGCGCGAGCAAAGGGAACAGGCAAGACCAGCAAAACCCAAGACGCCCTTATTCTAATCCAGGTATTGGCCAATGCGTTGTGCCACGAAAAGGTTCTGGGAGGTTTCCGCGGCGATGTAGCACATTCCAGGGATCCAGCTCAACAGCACGGATATGCTCGATGATAGTGAGGAACATCTCACTGTCAGGATGAGATTTTACCAAGTTCTCGAGCTCTGGGGTAGTAGGCCTTTAGGCAGGCGGTGAGTTGGTTTATCAGCATGGTCTTGCTATGCACCAAACCTTGGCGGTCCTGGCATAGAAAGCGTAGTTGTCGTAAATGTTCACTATCGGCCCGCACAGGCCTATGCCGAGCCCTATCGGTCTTGAGGATACTTGCCAAGACCAAGGATCTTACTGTCATCCTTGGAGCCAGAAGGCGTGTAACGGGTCTCTGTAGCGGTCAACAATCTTGGGTTTGACAGTGTAAACGGCGTAGCCTTCGGCCAAGAGGCCTAGCAAGTTCATCCAAGCCCTCAGGGGAATTGGCACGGCTACAAACTGGGCGTTATTTGACTCGTCCTCTAGAAGACATATGTCGTGTTGGTCGCATCGATCTCACTCCTTCAGGGAACTCGGGCAACCCAAGCCGCCGCGATGGCCTCGTGGAATCGGTGCTTTGTGCACTACGCCCTTTCGATCGTCTGGCGGCAGGGCATCTCCCTGGGGGAGCAGTCTTTGGTAGGCAGTCGCACTGCCAGGAGGTTGTGGCTCTCTCCCAGGCACAGCCCTACCCAGGTATTCCCTCTTCCCTGAGGGTTACCTTCATTACTGCTTTAACCTGCGAGGAGGTTACTTAAATGGAGAACATCCAGGCCTTTACTTTCTTCTCTCCCACCCGCATCGAGTTTGGCAAGGGTGCAGTTGGCAGGCTTGCAGATGAAGCAGGCTCTGTGGGGGCCTCGAGGCCCTTGGTTGTGACTGACAGCGGCATCGAGAAAAGCCCCCTACTTGAGCCCATTGTTGAGGACCTCAGGAAGGCAGGAATGAAGGTTGAGGTGTTTTCGAAGGTTGAGCCCAACCCGCGGGATTCAACTTGCCACGAAGGAGCGGAGGTCGCCAAGAGACACGAGGCCGACCTCATTATCGCTGTCGGCGGAGGCAGCCCCATGGATGCAGCCAAGGCCATCTCAATGCTTTTTACCAACCCAGGCAAGGTCCATGACTATTTCGGCTTCTACAAGGTCAAGAAGCCGGGCCTGCCCTTGATTACCGTTCCCACCACAGCAGGGACTGGCAGTGAGGCAACCATGTGGGCGGTCATTACCAATACCACAGGGGAGCGCAATATCAAGGATGCCATTGGCAGCCCGCTCATCTGTCCCTCGGTTGCCGTAGTTGACCCGCTTCTGACCCTATCATTGCCTTCCCATCTGACGGCCTCCACGGGAATGGACGCTCTAACCCATGCCATTGAGGCCTACACATCGCTTCTGGCCAACCCCATGTCAGATGTTTTGGCGCTCCCGGCCATTGCCCTAATATACGAACACCTAATGCCGGCCTACGCCAACGGCGATAACCAGGAGGCCAGGGAACACATGATGCTCGGGAGCCTGCTGGCGGGGATAGCCTTTTCTAATTCCGATGTGGCCGCCGTGCACTCCCTTGCTGAGGCCATAGGGGGGCTGCACGATGTTCCCCACGGGGTGGCCAATTCCATTTTCCTTCCCTATGTGATGCAGTACAATCTTATTGCAGCCCCGCGCCGCTACGCGGATATCGCCGAGGCCATGGGAGTGGCCACGGGGGACATGGGGGTTACCGAGGCGGCCCAGGCCGCTGTCACGGCGGTCAAGCAGATGGCAAACTCCCTGGACATACACAAGCTGAAGGATACAGGTATCCGGCCAGAGGACTTCGATACCATAGCCGATGTGGCCATGCAGAACCTGGGTACTCCCGGCAATGCCAGGAAGATGACGAGAGAGAGTTTCATCCATGTAATCGAGGAGACCTACGAGGGAGCCTGAATACCCCTCGCCCACACATAAAAAAGGAGAAAACAGCTCCGTTCAACGGGGCTGTTTTCTATGGGAGGCTTAGCGTCCTTGCGTCAGATAGAAGCCCACATTCTTGGGTACTGCCACAGCCTTCATGACTACGTAGTAAGCCAGCATGGCGTAGGCTGTTGACGGCAGGGAAGCCGTGAAATGCAGGAACATATCGGAGCTCTCGAAGGTGATGGGGTCAAGGAACAGGTAGTAGACCCATATAGAGGTCACAAAGGCTACCACTGCAACCCAGTTAATCCCGCCCCAGAAGTAGTAGCCCGACTGGGGGGACAGGTCGTATATGTTTCGCAGGCTGAGCCTTTGCTTCCTCAAGAGGAAGTAGTCCACGAAGTAAATGCCGGAGAGAGGGCCGAAGAAAGTGGCGCATACAGCCAGGAAACTGCCGAACCCCTCATACACCGTATTGGGGAAGAACACGATGGCCGCTGCCGGGAGGAAGAACACCGCTGTCAGCTTGCCCCAGTCCATCAGCAGGAAGGCCTTGACCTGCTTCATAGCCAGGCAAGTGGCGTAGGCCAGCGACATAATGGATGTCACATTGGCGAAGGCAACGAAGACCAGCGCCAGGATGCCGAAGATTGCTCCTCCCAGGGGGATCATCCACTGCGTAGGATCGCTTGTTCCAATGGTGATGGCGGCGGCCAATCCCACCATGGTGCCGACCACGGCGGCCAGGTTAATGCCGATCATGTTAGGCCAGAAGGCTGCGCGTTCGTTCTTGGTAAGCCGCGCCAGGCCTCCCATTATGGGCCACCATGAGAAACCGGCTCCCAGGTTCAGCTCAAAGGCGATCATGAAGTTCCACCAGCGGTTAGGATGGGGATCCAGTGGGGGTGCAGCCAAAAGCCCCCCGGCGCCGAATTCCCTTACCATAAGGTAGATCATGATGCCCATCATAATTGCCAGGCCCGGGGCAATTATCTTGTTCAAGGACCTGATTGTGGCCGGTCCCTTCCAAACCACGAACCAGCTTACCAAGATGGCTAGCACCGCAAACCCTATCAGCAGAACTTGCCCTGCCTCAGTTGATCCAGTCAACCCCACATAGACATTCTGCATGGCCTTTCCGAACATCACCGCAAGAATGGCTGCCCATAGGAATTCTACAATAAGTACGACAACGAGGAATACCACTTTCGTTCCCAGCGTGCCGAAAACGCTGCGCAGTGCCGTGTACTGTTCCAGGCCGTACTTGCACGATGGCAGGGTCGTTGCGGCAGCCATGATGATAACCGCTACGGTATTGCCTAAGAGTGCGGCCAGGAGACCATCGGTGAGGTTCACGAAGAATGCCATGGTGCCGCCGATCAGGAAGCACCAAGTGGCGATGGCCAGTCCCACATTGACATTGGCGAAGTCGTAGAAGGTGAATTCCCGTTCCTTGGGTGTTACTGGCAACAGACCAAATATTGCCTCGCGATTGACAGTAGATTCTCCTTTGCTTGCCATTGTTTACGCCTCCTTTGCGACAGACTTACACGATTACGGACTTTAGTACTTGGACCAACACTAGCGAAGCGAGGGAAAAGGCACCCATAAGCACCCAGTCAGTGCTGCTTAAGCCCTCAACGACCCTGCCCTTGGCGGACATCTCCTCTTCCAGAAGGCCGATGCGTTCTATGAGTTCCTTTTCCTCTTTTTCTCCCATGCCGGTCTTGCCCTTTAGTTTGGCTTCCAGACTCTCCAATGTGGTTACCTCCCTTCAGGCTTTTCTGGTGATCACACGCTCCAGTTTGTATGTATCGCTTCTGAGCTCGAGAACCTGTGAAGAAAAGGTCTCTCGCTGTTTCCTGTAAGAGTCCAAATCCAGAGACTGGTGGATTACACACTCCTTCCCCGCGGGCGCCTCCTGAAGCACTTTGCCCATGGCATCGGAAAAGAGACTCCGCCCGAAGAAGGAAAGGGTTTTGTCCTTGCCCACGCGGTTTACGGCGGCCACCGCCAGCCCATTGTCCAGGGCACGGCTTCTTACCGACAGGACCCAGGGTTCATCATAGGGTTCCTCCCAGGCAGCTGCTACCACCAGGAAGTCTGCCTCTGAGAGCGCGTAGAGGCGGGAGACCTCGGGGAAGGCTGCGTCCCAGCAGTTGAGAAGGCCTACCCGTCCAAGGGGTGTCTCGCAGAGGCAGTAGTCATCACCCTGAGTGAACACGCCCTTTTCCGCCGGGGGGAGATGAACCTTTCGGTGATTCCCTGCTATGTTCCCGTCACTTCCTATCAAAAGCAGCGAATTGTGGACCCGCTCGCCCCCTCCTTTCTCGGCGTATCCCAGCAATACGAAGATGCCCTTTTCCCTGGCGGTTTCCCTGATGAGCCCTATTTCCCCGCTGGCTTCGGGTCTCCGGGCAATCTGGGGGAAGAGGTCTGCGCACTCGTAACCCGTCAGGGCCAGCTCCGGGAAGACGACCAGATTGGTGTCAGGACGCTGTCTGACAATAGTGTTGATGCTCTCCGATATCCTGGAGGCGTTTCGTTGCATATCCCCCAGGGTTGGGGCCATTTGCACTAGCGAGAGGTTACACTTGTTTATGCAGTTCACCCCTTCTGAGATACGATTGGGAATTCTTTCGAAGTGAAGAGGGCAAATCGTGCAGATTTCCATTCGACGCATCTAGTACCGGCAGCCTATTACAGCCCTTCTTCTTTTATGGCTAAGCAAAGTCCTTTGTTATTTTAAACATACCACGCAGGCAATAATTGTAGGTTCACATAGTTGGGTCGGAGGGTGCCGGTGTTGTCATGGTTAGTGATGAGAGCGATTTCTTTTGGCACCACGTGTTCGTGCCGGAACAGTTTGACGGGGATTGTCTACGAATAAATGGCGGGTTTGATAGCCGGGAGTGAATGAGGGAGTTTCAAGCCTCGAGGCAAGGGATTCCTCCAGGAGGCCTTCCTCCCTGAGGACGTTGAAGACATCGGCATAACTGGATGGAGGGCGATGACCGGAGTCTGCAATGATATGGCTTCCCATGTCAATACACACCTGGATAGCTGTCTGAAGGTTCCTTTCTGCCCGGTCCCTGATACCCTCGCCCTCCATGAAGCGTTCCCAACTGACCTGGGACAGTCCCCTCAGCTTGTGAATGGTCCGCTCGAGCTTGAGGAGTCGTTTCTCAAGAATCACCCGATCAACCACCGAATCTTCCCTCCTCAAAGCGGCGCATCAAACCCTCGTGAACGATGCTCTCCGCCGGTAGAAAATCCAGGTAATTCGAGTATGTGCGGGCCTGGAACCGAACTCGCACCTCTCTGAGACCGGGTCGCTCGTAGAGCAGACGACCCTGGCCGAATACCCGGTAGGCCAGGGAGGCGGGGGCATCGTTGAGCACCACGAGATCCACCTCATCGGTGGCTAGTGTTGTTGTGGCCAAGGCGAGCAGGTCAAGTCTCTTGTCCGATCGCAGATGCCTCGGCAAGTCATCATCCAGCAACACAGCCAAGTCCACATCGCTGGCAGCTCCCTGTCGGTCCTCAGCATACGAACCGAAGAGAAACAGTGCACTTACATGCTCATCCTGGGATATCGCCTCTACAAGGGCGGGCACAAGACTCATGATGTCGTGAGAGATCCTTCTAAACCTGTACACTTTCTATCACTCTCCAGCCTGAAGGGACAGAACCAGTCAGCCTGTGTTTATTCTAGCACACCTGGGCCCACCCGGAAACTCGGGGTTCTTCCAGAGGCTGCCAGGGGTGCTGTCTCAACGCTAAACTCGAGGTCCAAGTCGACGACGTGTTGTCTACCCGGGCATGATTAAGTCTGTCCGCATCAAGGGGTCTCCATTTGCATAGCGCGGCGAGGGCGTTGTGGAACCGGGCATCAATCTATCAGGTCAGACCGGAGGGACGGCATCCTCCAACGATGGGGACATCTGACGAAACAGAGACAGCGTATTCAACATAGGCTGGTGCCCTAAACACCATCACCCCGTGGTGGAGGGAGAAATTGCCGCTCGCCTGGCGGAACTGTGGAAAACGGGTCGGATGTGAAGGCAGCCCTTTCAGGTGTCCTCGCCCTTGCCCAGGAGGCAGAACCCTGGAATTCGATGCCTGCCTCATATACTGCTTGGCGGGTCCCGGCGTCGACCAGTGCAGGAAGAATGTGAAAATCCCGTTGGTAGGCTGCGGCGAAACCTCCATCCTTGCTGCCTCCACCCTGGGAAGGCTGGGCACTGTAACGGTGTCCCGGAACACCGTACCGCTAGTTTGGGAAAGGTGCAGGAGGGCCGGTATCTCGCAGAAGGTGGCCTGCCTCGGGCATCCACATCCCCGCCCTGGACCTTTCAAGGGACCTGCAGAAGACTGCAGATGCCCTTCTGGAGAATGCAGCCAGGGCCCTGGAAGTCGGTGCCGAGGTGCTGGTGCTGGGTTGCATGGGGCTGGCAGTAGTAGCAGGGAAGATCAGGGAAAGGCTTACCGTTCCTGAGCCCACGGGCGCTGCCTTCAAGACAGCGGAGGCCCAGGCGAGCCTGGGCCTTGCCCACCCTAGGCTACCCTTTACGGTTCGCCCGGCCTCAAGCAGCCGGGGTGAGAGACGGGAGGGCAGGAGCTGGGGTTTCCTGTAGTCTGTAACAAGAAGGAAGGTTTTGTTCCATGGCATGTTCCTGTATCGGGGAAATCAGCAATTTCACACAGACAGTCGTTGATACCACTGCTGCCGTGCTGGAACTGGAGCTTACCTTTGTTGACACCAACCTGGTGATAGTGGCAGCCACCGGGAGGCACCGCCAGCTGGTGGGTGAGCGGCTTTCTGCCGGTGGCACCAGCACTTTTGTTGCCTCCCGCAGGGTTCCCGTTTTCATTCCCATTCCCAGGGAGCATGAGATATGCCCCAATTGCAGTGTCCGCGGTTCCTGTGAGGAAATGGCCGGACTGTGTCAACAACCGCCAGGACAAGCCGGTTCTGGTCCTGCCGTTACCTCCAAGCCGGTGTTGGTATACCCTCAAGTGGCCTTCGAGGGGTCAGGGAAGACGCTCGCGAACACTTGCCCCAGGGGAACTTCCAGCCCCTCGAACATGGTGGACTGGGCCTTTTCAGTTCCCCTGTATACATGGAACTCTTTGATGTCTTGTTCTTGAAAGCGGTACACGTACACCTCTTTACGCATGGGGTTTACGATCCAGTACTCCCTTACAGCCCCGTGGAAGTAGAGATCCAGCTTCCTCAGCAAATCCCTTTGCCGCGTCGACTCGGAGACAACCTCGATCACCATGGTTGGAACCCCAGTGTACTTCCCTTCATAAGTGTTTTCCGTGTCGCAGATTACCACGATATCGGGTTGGACAACGCTCTTCACGTCGCCCTTGGCCAGGGTGACATCAAAGGGTGCCGTCAGCGGCCTGCATCCTTTTCCCCTGAACCAGTTGTACAGCACATTGGATATCTCCATTACGATCGCCTGGTGTTCGTAGGATGGAGAGGTAAGCAGGTAGACCTCCCCATCAATGTACTCATATCGCTTCTCGCTCCCTTCCGAGAGCTTGAGAAAGTCCTCATATGATATCCTCCAATCGTATGCCTCAGCCTTCTCGGCCACGGTTATGGGGCCTTCTTCCGGTTCCCGGAACGCCTTGATAACCGCCTTCTTCTTCCCGTTCTTCGTGACGACTATGTCCTCGAAGAGCGCCAGTCTCAAGTAGCGACCGAAGTTGTTCTGTACCTCTGTGGATGGCACCTCCACCGGATGGCCCTCCTTTGGCTAATTAAGAAACTTAGCCAATATCATCCTATAGAACCAACAGGCCACCGTCAATGGGAAGGCCGCACATCCGCCTGTGCCAGCAAAGCCAGAGAAAATGAGCCTAGGGCAACCTGACCCTCACTCTGCGCCCCCAAGGAACACCTGCCCTTGAGATGGCGAGCCTTGGCCGACAGGAATCCGCCAAGGATGGGAAGAAGAACACACGTTAGCAAGGGAAGGCACCATGGGGGTGCCTTAAATCTGGGAGGACCACCACCCATCTATCCCGTACAAGGAGCCTTGCGTAACCATGGCTCATAAACGGGATTTCGGGAGCGGGCCGGGCCCTCGCTGGATGGGAGAAGTTCAATGCGGGCTGAGCACCGCAACTTCATACTGGAGGCCTACTACGCACTCCTCAGGGCCTTCGGGCCTCAGCACTGGTGGCCTGCGGACACCCCCTTCGAGGTGGCGGTGGGCGCCATACTCACCCAGTCCGTCTCCTGGAGGAACGTGGAGAAGGCCATGGCCGCCCTGAAGGCGGAGGGACTCATGGACGCCGCCTCCCTGTGCCGGTGCGAAGAGGAGAGGCTGGCGCAGCTGATCTTCCCCACAGGCTACTACAATGCCAAGGCCCGGAAACTCAGGGCGTTCACCTGCTTCCTCCAGGAACGCTTCGGAGGCAGGATGGATGCCCTCTGGACCATGCCCCAGGACCGCCTCCGCGACACCCTCCTGGGGGTTCACGGGATAGGCTTTGAGACCGCCGACGCCATCCTGTGCTATGCCGGGGATCTCCCGGCCTTCGTGGCCGATGCCTACTCCAGGCGGATCCTCAGGCGGTGGGGCCTCCTTCACGGGGACTCCTACGAGGACGCCCGGCGCCTCGTGGAGGGCTTGCTCCCGCCAGACCCATACCTGTTCAACGAGTTTCACGCCCTCCTAGTGCGCTTGGCCAAGGTGCACTGCCTGAAAAGCGCCCCGCGGTGCATGGGCTGCCCTGTCAGGGGGTGCCCCCGGATAGGCCTCGAGAAAAGCGGGGAAGCTATCCCGGGTCCCAAGGGGGTTGATAACCGTGGCCAAGCCACAGAAGAAACCCAAGAAGCCCGGGCCGCTAGACGACCTCAAGGAGGAGATAGCTGAGGATCTCGGCCTCATGGAGAAGGTGAGGGAAAAGGGCTGGGCCGGGCTTACCGCGGCCGAGAGCGGCAAGGTTGGAGGCCTCATGACCAGGAGGCTTAGAGCGGGCCCTCACGGGAGGGAAGACCCTTCCTCCCGTGGCAGGGCGGGGCAGGGAAATCCCCGGGGGAAGGGAATATAGTCTTAGTGACCCGTGGAGGAGGTGGCTGTGACGGATACCTACCTGGCCTCAGCCGTCCAGTACGAACCCGCCTTCTCCCAGAAGAAGGAGAATCTCAGGGCGCTTGCCGCCCTCACAGGCCAGGCGGCCGGGGCCGGTGCGCGCCTGGTGGTACTGCCGGAGATGGCAGCCACGGGCTGCATGTTCCGGGACGCTGGGGAACTGGGTCCTGTGGCGGAGACCATACCGGGCCCCACCACAGAGTTCCTGGGGGGACTTGCGCGGCGCTGGGGCATCTACCTTGTGGTGGGCCTGCCCGAGGTGGAGCCTTCGACGGGTGCCCTCTACAACGCCTGCGCGCTACTAGGACCTACCGGCAATCTGCTGGCCAAGTATCGCAAGACTCACCTCTTTCACGCAGAGACCCACTGGTGCTCCCCGGGTAACCTGCCTGTCCCCGTCATCGATACCGAGATCGGTAGCCTCTCCATGATGATCTGCATGGATGCCGAGTTCTTCGAGGTTGCCAGGGTTGCGGCACTCCGGGGTGCCGGTGTCATGGCCCTCCCGGCCAACTGGGTTGGGCCAGCCCCCGCCAAGAGCTGGAGGGCAAGGGCCCTGGAGAACGGTATATACCTGGTGGTTGCCGACCGCTGGGGGACCGAGGGGGGCATAGCCTTCCGGGGCAACACCTGCCTGGTGGGGCCTGAAGGGGAGGTGCTGGACTCCCTGGAGACCGGCGATGGCGTGGTCACCGCACGGGTGGACCTGAAGAGGGCCCGGGACAAGTCCCTGGAGGGGCTGGGTGACCGCCTCCGCCTGAGGCGCCCCGGGGTCTACCAGGGTCTCCTCCTAAACCCCTATCTGTGGCACCGGGTTCAGGGCGGGGGAAGGCGGGGCGCCTTTGCGGTTGTGCAGTCATGCCCGGGGCACGATTGGCGGGCCAACCTGGAACGGCTCGCCCGCCTCGCCCGGCAGGCGCTGGAAGGACATAGAGGGATCCTGGTGTTCCCCGAATACTGTCTCTCCCAGTGGCCGGTGGACCCTGAGCAAGCCCTTCCCGTACCAGGGCCCCAGGTGGACGCCCTGGAGGTCCTGGCCAGGGAGCTTGGCTCCTACCTAGTGGCAGGCCTGCTGGAGAGGGATGGCACCCGGCGCTACAGTACCACAGTCCTGGTGGGCCCTGAAGGCGTAGCGGGCTTCTACCGGAAGGTCCACCTCTCCGGGGAAGAACGGGCATGGGCATCCCCCGGGGAATCCCTCTCCGGAACTCACCAGACCCCCTACGGCAGGGTGGCGCTGCTAGGGGGGACGGACCTCCTCTTTCCGGAGGCCCCAAGAAGCGCCGCGAAGAACCGCGCGGACCTCCTGGCGGTGCCTGCCGCCTGGACACGGAGGGAGCACGACTTCCTGTGGGATGACCGCTGGGCCACCAATGACCTCTTCCTGGGGGTGGCCAACCGCTGCGGGGCTCCCTTCAGTGGCAGGAGCACCGTGTACGGTAACCCCTGGGAGACCCAGGGCCCGAACCGCCAGCGCTGCGCTCCGGCCCAGGAAGGCTTTGCCGTGATGGATGTGGAGGTGTCCGGAGACACCCCCGCTGGGTCCAAGGACTTCCTGAGGATGCAACAGGTTATATGGTACGAAAGGATCGCCCTTCGCGAGGGGGTGGGATGAGCATGGATCTTCTTGTTCTAGGGGCGTGGGGTCCCTACCCGGCGCCCGGGGGGGCATGCTCCGGCTACCTTCTTACCAGCCCCGGGGCCCGGGTCCTCCTGGAACTGGGTACTGGCACCCTTTCGAGGCTCCACGGGAGCCGGATGCCCTGGGAGGTGGACGCCGTCATCCTGAGCCACCTCCACTGGGATCACATGGCCGACCTCATGGTTCTCAGGTACGCCCTGGACGCCCACGGGATTACCCTGCCCCTGTACTCCCCCGTTGAACCGTCCCTGGAGTCTGGTCTCCTGGACTACAAGGGCGTCTACCAGAGGCACGTGATCGAGGACGGCCTGGAGGTCACCATCGGTGACATGAGCGTGTGCTTCCACCAGGTCCAGCACTCGGTCCCGGCCTTCGGGGTCCGGGTGACCTCAGGGGGCAGGGTGTTCGCCTACTCGTCCGATACAGGGCCAACCCCGGCCCTGGAGACCCTGGCCCGGGGAAGCCACCTGTTTCTTTGCGAGTCCAACCTCCTGGAGACCCAGGAGGCCCCAGGTCACCTTAAGGCGAGCCAGGCAGCCCGGGCTGCCCGGGACTCCGCTGCTTCTAACCTTCTCCTCACCCACGTGGCCCCCGGTGTGGACCCAACAGTCCTGGAGAATGAGGCCCGGGCCATACACAAGGCCTCGTCGGTGGCCCAGGAGGGGAGATCCTACGCCATCTAGAGATTGAAGCCGAGTCCAACAGGGAGGGGATACCATGCGAGCACTGTCCAAGCGAGCCCTGGGGGTCAGCCCGTCCGGGACCATGGCCCTGGACGCCAGGGTGAAGGAGCTGAAGAGGCAGGGCGCTGACATCATCACCTTTGGTGTGGGGGAGCCTGACTTCGACACGCCGGGGCACATCAAGGCCAAGGCCGCTGAGGCTATTTCCAGAGGGTTCACCAAGTACACCCCCAACGCCGGGATACCGGAACTCCGGGAGGCAATAGCCAGGAAGTTCCAGGAGGAGAACGGGATAGCGTGCCAGCCTTCACAGGTGCTGGTATCCTCAGGGTGCAAGCACTCCCTTTACAACGCCGTCCAGGTGCTGGTGGACGAGGGGGATGAGGTACTTTGCCCCGCGCCCTGCTGGGTTAGTTACAAGGAGATGGTGAGACTCGCCGGCGGGATACCCATACTGGTCCTTGCCGGGGAGGACCAGGGTTTCAAGGTGGCCCCCGAGATCCTGGAGGGGTTTACTACCCCAAGGACCAAGGCCGTTCTCCTTAACACCCCCGGGAACCCCACGGGCGCCGTGTACTCCCGCCAGGAGCTGGAGGACCTGGCATCTTTCGTCCTGGAGCGCGACCTCTATGTCATAAGCGACGAGGTCTACGAGAAACTCATATACGGGGGCAAGGAGCACGTCAGCATTGCCTCCCTGGGCCCCGAGGTGAAAAAGCGCACGGTGACGGTGAACGGTGTATCCAAGGCCTTCTCCATGACGGGATGGCGCATTGGGTACACTACGGCTGAGCCCGGGATTATCAAGGCAATGGACAGCATCCAGAGCCAGACGACATCCTGCGCCTGCTCTATATCGCAGAGGGCGGCCCTGGCAGCCCTGGAGGGACCCACGGAGCCCGTGCGGGATATGGTGGCCGAGTTCGAGAAGCGGAGAGACTACATGGCCCAGAGGCTCCAGTCCATACCCGGGTTCAACCTGGGGCAAGTCCCTGACGGCGCCTTCTACCTGTTCCCCAGGATATCTGAACTTCACGGCAGGCGCATCGGCGGGCGCACCGTCGAGGATGCCGCCAGCCTGGCAGAGGCCCTCCTGGAGGCCGCCCGGGTCGCTGTGGTGCCTGGAGAGGACTTCGGTTCTGCCGAAAACGTCCGGCTGTCCTACGCCACGTCCATGGAGGCCATAGCAGAGGGCCTCGATCGCGTGGAGGAGGCACTGGGAAAGGAAGATTAGCCATGAAGTGGCAGGGACGCCGCGTTGCCGTGGTGGGACTGGGGGTCTCCAACATGGCCCTCTCCAGGTTCCTCCTAGGGAAAGGGGCCGTTCTCACGGTCCTGGACAAGAAGGAAACCTCGGAACTTGAGGGTTCCATCCGGGCCCTGGGGTCCGGGGTCTCCTACCACCTTGGCCCTGGCTACCTGGATGGGCTGGAGGGTCACGAGACCATCTTCCTGACCCCTGGGATGCCTAAGGACCTGCCCGAGATAGAGGAGGCCAGGAGCCGGGGGGTATGGATCTCCTCTGAGACCCAGCTCTTCCTCAGCCTCTGCCGGGCAACGGTCATAGGTATCACGGGAAGCGCCGGCAAGACTACCACCACCACCCTGACTGCCGAGATCCTCAAGCGCTGGGGGGCCGAGGTCCTGGTGGGAGGGAACATAGGAAGGCCCCTCATCGAGCAGGCAGAGACGCTGTCCCCTGAGGCCTTTGCTGTAATGGAACTCTCTAGTTTCCAGCTGGAGCTGGTAGACAGGAGCCCCCAGGTATCCGCGTTGCTTAACCTCAGCCCTGACCACCTTAACATCCATGGCAGCCTGGAGCGCTACTACGACGCCAAGCGCAACATCTTCCGCTACCAGAAACCCCAGGACCATGCGGTGTTCAACGCCGACCGGGAAATCACCATGTCCATGGCAAGGGAAGCCCCGGGCCAGGCAGTGCTGTTCAGCGCCCGCTCCCCTGTGGAGATGGGGGCCTACGTCCAGGACGGCCTCATCTACCTGAATCTCAAGGAGCCCCAGGTGGTATGCGGGGCTGGGGAACTGATGATCAAGGGCTGGCACAACCTGGAGAACGCCCTGGCGGCCCTTGCCGTATCCGGGCTGGCAGGGGCGCCCCCGGAGGCAGCTGGCGGGGTGTTCCGCGAGTTTCCCGGCGTGGAACACAGGATCGAGCTGGTGAGGGATGCTGGCGGTGTCAAGTACTACAATGACTCCATAGCCACGGCGCCGGACCGGTGTCTTGCCGCCCTGGGCACCCTGGAGCCGCCCCTGGTGCTCATCGCGGGGGGGTATGACAAGGGCATGCCCTTTGACAACCTAGCCCTGGCAATGATGGGGCGCGTGAGGGTGCTTATAACCCTGGGGAAGGCCGCCTGCAAGATAGAGCAGGCGGTGGGCCAGGCCGCCCAGGGCCGTGAGGATGGTCCCGAGGTCATAAGGTGCCGGGACCTCTCCGACGCGGTGGAAGTGGCCAGGAGGGTGGCTCGGCCGGGCGAGAGCGTGATCCTGTCCCCGGCCTGCGCCAGCTACGACATGTTCAGGGACTTCGAGGAGCGGGGCCGGTTCTTCAAGGCCCTGGTCATGGAGATAGAGGAGTGATAGGTTGCGCCTTAACCAGTCAAACCTGGACCTTCTCGCCAGCGCCCTCGAGGGCATGTACGGGAGCGCCGAGGCCGAAAGCAGAACACTGGACCAGGACAGGGCAGTCCTGGACGAGGTTGAAGGGGATCCCCTGGACATCCTCCTGGCCACCGTTCTATCCCAGGCCACCTCGGACAGGAACAGCGCCCGCACCTACCGGGCCCTCAAGGAGAGGTTTTCCGGCTGGGAGGAGGTAATGAAGGCCCCTGTGTCCCAGGTGGAGGAGGCCATTAGAGAAGGGGGGCTTTCCGGGCAGAAGGCCGGGCGCATAAAGGAAATGCTCCAGGCCATCTTCAAGGACAGGGGCTGGCTGAGCCTGGACTTCCTAAAGGACTGGGATACCCGGGAGGTCTTCGGGTACCTGACCTCCTTCAAGGGTGTTGGGGCCAAGACCGCCGCCTGCGTTCTCCTGTTCGGGTTAGGCCGCCCCTCGTTCCCAGTGGACACTCACGTGTTCCGGGTTATGCGGCGGCTGGGGATGGCCAAGGGCTCTAAGACCCCGGGCGGGCTACAGGCGGCGGTGGAAGGGATCATACCCAGGGGCATGGAGTACGACCTCCATATCAACCTGATACGCCACGGGAGGAGGACCTGCGGGTCCAGGAACCCTCGCTGCGGGGATTGCGCCCTAAGACCCCGCTGCGAGTACGGAAAGAAAAAAGCTCCCTGAGGGAGCCCGCGCGTTAGCACTGGTGATAGGCCTAGCGGGGGTTTGCCTTGGCTGCTTCTACCTCTTCCCGGTCAGGCTGGCAGTCTTTGGCCGATGCGATGTCCTTTTCACAATACGGGCACAGCCAGGTTTGGTAGACGGTGGCCGCCGAGTAGGAAAGCCCGTCGCAAAAAGGGCACTTCTTCCATGGCATGGCGCTAAACCTCCTTATGGATGTGCCCCGGCAATCTAGATAATACCATATTTCTGGAATCCACGCTATGGTTTTGTCAGGAGGCGAAACAGGTTGGGATCCTTCGTGCACCTGCACGTGCATACCGAGTACAGCCTTCTTGACGGGGCAGGGCGCCTGGAGGCCCTGGTCAAGCGGGCGGTTGACCTGGACATGCCCGCCCTGGCCATAACGGACCACGGGAACATGTACGGCTGCGTGGACTTCTACAGGCTCTGCCGCCAGCACGGCATAAAGCCCGTTATTGGCTGCGAGGTCTACGTTGCCCCAAGGGGCCGGAAGGACCGGGAGCCCAGGCTTGATGACGACCCCTACCACTTGGTGCTCCTGGCCAGTGACCAGGAGGGCTACCTTAACCTCATGAAGCTTGTGTCCCTGGGCTCCCTGGAGGGCTTCTACTACAAGCCAAGGGTGGACCGGGAGCTCCTGGCCAAGCACTCCAGGGGCCTCATAGCCCTCACTGCCTGCCTGGCCGGGGAGGTGCCCCGCAGGCTCACCTCCGGGTACGATGCCGCCAAGAGGGCCGCTCAGGAGCTCCGGGAGGTCTTCGGGCGGGACAACCTCTACCTGGAACTCCAGGACAACGGCATGGCCGCGCAAAAGAGGGTCAACGAGGGGCTCATCACCCTGGGCCAGGACCTGGGGATCCCCCTGGTGGTCACCAACGACGTGCACTACGTGCGGAGGGAGGACGCCAAGGCTCAGGATGTGCTCCTTTGCATCCAGACCAACAAGGCCATCACTGACCCTGGACGGCTGCGCTTTGCCACAAGCGAGTTCTACATGAAGTCCGCCCAGGAGATGGAGGAGCTCTTCGGCGACTACCCTCATGCCCTGGCCAACACCATGGCCGTGGCCGAACGCTGCCAGCTGGCCATGGAGTTCGGCAAGATCCTCCTTCCCCGTTACGACATACCCCAGGGCCATGACGCGGCATCCTACCTCAGGCACCTGTGCCAGGAGCGACTTACCCTGCGCTACCCCTCAGGGGGTGACGAGGTCACTCAGAGGCTACAGTACGAGCTGGGCATCATCAACCGCATGGGCTATGCCGGCTACTTCCTTATTGTGTGGGACTTCATCGAGTACGCCAGGAAGAGGGGTATTCCGGTTGGGCCGGGACGGGGATCCGCCGCCGGAAGCCTGGTTGCCTACCTCCTGGGGATCACGGACATTGACCCCCTGCGCTACGGGTTGCTCTTCGAGCGGTTCCTGAATCCCGACCGCATCACCATGCCTGACATGGACATTGACTTCTGCTTCGAGCGCAGGGGCGAGGTCATTGACTACGTTGTCAGGCGCTACGGTGAGGATTGCGTGGCGCAGATCATCACCTTCGGCACCATGGCGGCCAGGGCCGCCATAAGGGATGTGGGCAGGGCACTGGGCATGACCTACGCCGATGTGGACAGGGTGGCGAAGATGGTACCCTACCAGGTGGGAATGACCCTGGACAAGGCCATGGACCAGGTGCAGGAGCTCCGTTCCCTCTACCTGTCAGATGAGAAGGTAAGGGAGCTGGTGGACCTCGCCAGGGCCCTGGAGGGCCTTCCCAGGCACACATCGGTCCACGCCGCAGGGGTCGTGATCTCACCGGACCCTCTTTCAGAGCACGTTCCCCTGCAGAGGATGCCCGAGGGGGCAATAGTCACCCAGTTTCCCATGGAGGTCCTGGAACGCATGGGCCTCCTGAAGATGGACTTCCTGGGCCTGAGGACCCTCACTGTCATCGATGGCGCTGCCCGGGGCGTGTCCGGGGAGACCAGGCAGGTCCTTGATATTGACTCCCTTCCCCTGGATGACGAGAAGACCTACGCCATGCTCCAGCGGGGAGAGGCCCTGGGTGTGTTCCAGCTGGAGTCCCGGTGGGTCAGGGACCTTCTCAGGGAAATGAGGCCGGAGTGTTTCGAGGACCTGGTAGCCGCGGTTGCCCTCTGCAGGCCCGGTCCCATGGAGCACATACCCCAGTACGTTGAGAACAAGCGGAAGACCCCCAGCTACCTTCACCCCAGGCTCGAGCCCATCCTTAGGGACACCCATGGCATCATGATCTACCAGGAGCAGATCATGCAGGTGGCTGCCGCCATGGCTGGTTTCACCCTGAGCCAAGCGGACCTCCTGAGGCGGGCGGTGTCCAAGAAGAAGAAGGAGATGCTGGACCAGCAGAAGGAGGCCTTTGTGGATGGCTGCCTGCGGAACGGGGTAAACGAGAAGTCCGGGGGCGAGATATACGAGCTCATCATGAAGTTTGCCAATTACGGTTTCAACCGCTCCCACGCAGCTGCCTACGCCCTGGTAGCTTACAGGACTGCCTACCTCAAGGCCAACCACCCGGTCCACTTCATGGCCGCGCTCCTCACCAGCGTGGGGGGATCCAGCGACAAGGTGGCCCTCTACGTGGCCGAGTGCCGCCGCATGGGTATCCAGGTGCTGCCCCCTGACATCAATGAGAGCGACGAGGTGTTCACCGTTGTGAACCACCAGGGCACGAAGGCCATCAGGTTCGGGCTGGCCGCGGTGAAGAACGTAGGGAAAGGAGCCATCCAGTGCGTGCTGGAGGCCCGCAAGGATGGCCCCTTCCTCTCCCTCACAGACCTGTGCGAGCGAGTGGACTTGAGGTCTGTCAACAAGAGAGTCCTGGAGAGCCTGGCCAGGGCCGGAGCCCTGGGTGGCATGGGGAGGCGATCCCAGATCCTGGCTGGCATGGACAGGGCCCTGGAACTTGGGCAGGACCTGCAGAGGCAGCGCTCTTCGGGGCAACTCAGTTTCTTCGACCTGGATGCCGGGTCCTTCGGGAAGCCCGCCGGTGAACTTCCTGACCTGGAGGAACTCCCCCGGGCGGAGCTCCTGCGCATGGAGAAGGAGATCCTGGGTCTCTACGTCAGCGGCCACCCCCTCCTGGACCGCCAGGAGGATGTGGAGAGGATCGCCACCGCGACAACGGCGGAGCTCCCGGACCTACCCGACAATAGTGAGGTCAGCCTAGCGGGCATCGTGACCCAGTGTAAGAGGATCACATCCAAGAACGGGGAACCCATGGCCTTCGTGAGCCTGGAAGACTTGGTGGGTTCCATCGAGGTTGTGGTGTTCCCCAAGGTGTACGCGCGCTGCCGGGAGTGCCTGGAGGGCGAGGCGGCGGTGGCCGTCAAGGGCAGGCTGGATGTCCAGGAGGAGGATGTGAAGGTCCTGGCGGACGAGGTGTGGGTCCTGGGGGAGGAGCCTGCAGGCGAGCCGGAGAACGGGGAAAACGGGGAGATAGGCGATGTTTTCATAAAACTGAAGGGCGGGTCCAGGGAGTCCCTGGCAAGGCGGCTGGGCCAGCTCAAGGAGGTCCTGGCGGCACACCCCGGGGCCTGCCCGGTGTACATGAGGGTGGAGGGAGACCAGCGAGCGGTTCGCGTTCCCCAAGAGTACTGGGTGGCCCCGGGGGCCCAGCTTGTATCCGATGTCGAGTCGCTCTTGGGGCGGGGTTCCATAGCGCTCTCAGGATCACCGCCCCCGGGCCTGAAGAGGAGTATGGCGGCGAAGGGGCGAAAGAGTACTCCCGAGCGAGACTAGGGAGGGAAGCGCATGTGGACTGTGGTTTACATAGCGCCGAACAACTCCATCGCCGAAATGCTCAGGGATGTGCTGGCGAGGGAAGGACTCCTGGTGATGCTGAGGCCTGCCGGCATCCCCCATTTCGGTGTCTCCTGTAATGTGGAGATACTGGTACCGAAGGGTGAGGCTGAGGAAGCACACGAACTCGTGCTGGGCATCCTGAGGGAGGTATAGGGGCCTCGCAGGGAAGGCACAAGGAGACTTCTATATGCGTCGCACAAAGATCGTCTGCACCCTGGGCCCGTCCACCCGGGACAGGGACACGATTCTCAGGCTCATAGAATCCGGTATGGACGTGGCCAGGATCAATCTCTCCCACGGGTCCCGCCCTGAGCACCGGTCACTCTTGGACGGCCTCAGGGAGGCAGCCAGGACTTCCGGTGGCCAGGTTGCAGTTCTCCTGGACGGTCAAGGCCCAGAGGTTCGCCTTGGCCGGTTCGCCAGTGGCCCTGTGTGCCTGGAGGAGGGCGCCCTCTTCGTGCTGGCCTTCAGGGAGGGTTTGGGGGACAGCGGCATAGCCTACGTGAACTCCCCGGGACTCGCCCGGGAGATAGGTCCGGGCCAGCGGATCCTTGTGGATGACGGCAATGTCGTGCTCCTGGCCGAGGGGATCCAGGGGGATGAGGTGCATTGCCGTGTCATAGGGGGAGGCTGGGTTTCCGCTGGTAAGAAGGTCAGCATGCCAGGGGTGTCCCTGCCGGTACCCTACATATCAAGCCAAGATGCCAGTGACATCCAGTTCGCGGCCCAGGAGGGCGCGGACTTCTTTGCGGCCTCCTTCGTCAGGAATTCGGGCGACGTGATCTCGGTCAAGCGTGTCCTGGAGCAGTCCGGGGGCACCGCCGATGTCATAGCCAAGATCGAGACCCGCCAGGCCCTGGAGGACCTGGACAACATCCTGAAGGTGGCTGACGGCCTGATGGTGGCCCGGGGCGACCTGGGGGTGGAGCTAGAGCCTGAAGAGGTGCCCCTGGCACAGAAGGAGATCATCGCCCGGTGTAATGCCAGGGGAAAGCCAGTCATAACAGCCACCCAGATGCTGGAGTCCATGGTGGCCAAGACCCGCCCCACCCGGGCGGAGGCCAGCGATGTGGCCAACGCCATCCTGGATGGAACCGACGCGGTGATGCTCTCCGCGGAGACCGCCGTAGGGGAGCACCCTGTGGAGGCCTGCGCCATGATGGCCCGCATTGCTGCCAGGGCCGAGTCTGCCTTGAGGCACGAGGACATCCTTCACTACCTAAGGCGGGAGACGAGGCTCGCCTCGGTCACCGAGGCCATCAGCTACGCCACCTGTGCCATGGCGGCGGACCTGGGGGCCAAGGCCATCATAACTGCCACGACCTCAGGGCATACTGCCCGCATGGTTGCGAAGTACCGTCCCGTCGCCCCGGTGGTGGGAGCCACCCCTGACGAGACAGTACTGAGGAAACTCCTGCTGGTCTGGGGTGTCAAGCCCCTCCAGGTAGGCCGGGTGGCGGGCACGGACCAGATGATACAAGACGCAATAGGGGCCGCCCTCAAGGCGAAAACCATAAACCAGGGAGACCTTGTGGTCTTGAGCGCGGGTATCCCCGTGGGGGTGCCGGGGACCACGAATATGATAAAGGTTCACACCGTCGGGGATGTGCTTCTAAGGGGCACAGGGATAGGGTTGTCCTCAGCCTCGGGCATGGCCCGCCTGGCGAAGCGGGTTGAGGATGCCTGCGCCCTGGTGCCGGGGGAGGTGCTGGTGGCCACTGGCACTGACCGGGAGTACACCCCCTACATGGAGAAGGCCTCAGCCATCATCACGGAGGAAGCCGGGCTTACCTCCCATGCCGCCATAGTAGGCCTCAGCCTGGGCATCCCCGTAGTGGTGGGGGCCAGGGGGGCCATGAGCCTCCTCCATGACGGGATGGAGGTGACGGTGGATGCCTCGGCGGGACTAGTCTACCGGGGGAAGGCCACCGTACTCTGAGAGGGAGGCCCTGCCTTGTTCTGGAGAATCCTGCTTCTTTTCACCCTGGTGCCGCTGGCGGAGGTCGCCGTCATGATAGAGGTGGGCCGGCGCATCGGTACGAGTTCCACAGTGGCCCTGATCCTCCTCACTGCAGTCCTGGGTGCCTACCTTGCCCGGTCGGAGGGTTTCGGGGTGCTCCGCCGCATTTCCGAGGACCTGGAGAACCACCGTGTGCCTGCCCGGGGGCTAATGGACGGCGCACTCGTGCTGGTGGGCGGTCTCTTGCTCTTGACCCCTGGCTTCATCACGGATACCATGGGGCTCCTCCTGCTCCTTCAGCCCACTCGCGCATGGATAAGGGGTTATGCCGGGCGGTGGCTGCTCTCCCGGGTCACAGGTCCCACAGTGTGGATAGTAAGGCCGAGGAAGAGAGAGTGAGATGGGGCCCCCAGAGGGGCCAGGGGGGCGAGCTGTGGGGATTCTCGAATCCATCGGTCCCAGCGTCCAGCAGGTCGCCGAGGCCATCTCCGCCGCGCTGGGCGTGGAGACGGAGATAGTTGATGACGAGCTCACGATAGTGGCGGGGACCGGGAAATACCAGAGGGAGATCGGCACCAAGGAAGAGGGGGGCCGGCGGGAAGCGGACTTCATGTACGCTAGGGTACTCCGCACCGGTGAGCCCTGCGTTGTTGAGGATCCCGCCTCAGACCCAACCTATGACCCCACCTCACTGGTTGGGGAGACCGATGAGGTGGGGGAGATCTGCTGTCCCATCAAGATGGGGGAGCGTGTGATTGGCGTGGTGGGCCTGGTGGCCTTTGACCCAGAGCAACGGGGGGCCCTCCTGGGCAGGAAGCAGCGGCTCCTGGACTTCCTGGAGAAGATGGCTTTCCTCCTGGCGAGCAAGGCCCGGGAGACAATGGTCATGGAGGAACTCACCATATTCTCCAACCGTCTCAGGACCATCATCGAGACCATCCACGAGGGCGTCATCGCCATCGACCATGAGGGCATCATAACCCACTGCAATCCTAAGGCTGAGGTTTTGGTGGAGAGACCCCGGAAGGACCTGGTAGGGACGCACATTGCCCATCTCTGGCCGGCCTCGCCAATCCTGGATGTGCTCCGGACCGGCCAGGGCTACACCGAGCGGGAGGAGATCCACCATTCCGGGGCCAACCGGCGGCACCTGGTGGTCACCTCAAACCCCATCGTGGTGGGTGGCCGGGTAGTGGGGGCAGTGGCGTCATTCAGGGGCATCGCCGAGGTCAGGAAACTTGTGTACAACATATCCTCCCGGTCTGAGACATCCTCCTTCGATGACATCCAGGGGGAGAGCGAGGCAATTAGGAGCCTGAAGGCCCAGGCAAGGCAGATCAGCCGGGGCAACTCCACTGTCCTGGTAACCGGGGAGAGCGGCACGGGCAAGGAGCTCTTAGCCAGGGCCATTCATTGCTCCAGCCCCAGGGCGGCGGGCCCCTTTATAACCGTGAACTGCGGGGCGATACCCGAATCCCTCCTGGAATCCGAGCTCTTCGGCTACGAGGGAGGGGCCTTCACCGGGGCCAGGAAGGAGGGGAAGCCCGGCAAGTTCGAGCTGGCGGACGGCGGCACTATCTTCCTTGATGAGATTGGTGACCTCCCCTTGCACCTCCAGGCCAAGCTCCTTCACGTCCTCCATCTGAGGACCGTTGACAGGGTGGGCGGCACCCGGGCCATCCCCGTGGATGTGCGGGTGATAGCCGCCACCAACCGGGACCTGGACGCCATGATAGGGGAGGGGGAGTTCCGCTCGGACCTCTACTTCCGCCTCAACGTGATACCCCTGGCAGTGCCGCCTCTCAGGGAGCGCCCCGAGGACATACCGGTTCTCCTGAACCACTGCCTTTCCCGGCACACCACGCTCCTGGGAAAGCGGATCACCGGGTTTCACCCACAGGTCATGGCTGCCTTCACCGCGTATGACTGGCCGGGCAACGTCCGGGAGCTGGAGAATGCGGTGGAGTACGCTGTCAACATGGAGACGGGCTCCGTGGTGACCCTGGAGAGGGTGCCCCAGCGGATACGCAAGGCCACGCTCCGGGGGAAAGAGGACTCGGGCTCCCTCAAGAGCAGGCTGCAAAGGCACGAGAGAGAGATCCTGGAGGAACTCCTGGCCAGGTTCGGCCAGGGCCGGGAGGGGAAGGAGAAGGTGGCCAGGACCCTGGGCATCAGCAGGGCCACCCTCTACAGGAAAATGGTGGAACTAGGCATCTCTTCTCCATTGTAAGACGTTGTCCCACTTGTGAGAATGGGTTCACTGTTGGACCTGGAGCACTGGCTGAGAGGGATAGTGCCGTGGCGACGCCCCTAGGGCGGCTCGCCTTTACCATTTCTGGGACCATGGCGGGCCCATACTGAAGGTTTTGCCCAGTTACAGGGGGGGCATGCGCCTGGCATGACTATTGCGTGTATATGAACAAGGGTTTCCAGACTCAGGGGGTGGTCTATGCGTGACACAGCGGGTTTCCGGGGGCCTTGGGCTTTGTCAAGGACTTCAGCCCAGGACGGGCCCGGGAGACGAGATGACCTCACATAAAAAGCAGGGTAAGGCCGGAGTGGGCCACATGGGAAGCCGTCTACATAGGTACCGTGCCGGGCTTCCTCGTCTCCATATTCCTCATGATCGTCGTGTCACTCAGCCAGAAGTCCTGCTGGCCCAGGCCCCTGGCGGGCATGGATGGGGCCCATGAAGTTCTTCAACTGGGTAGGCTGGGGTTTTGGGGAAATCGTCCTAGAGGAGAAGTCCAGGGAGAGTGCTGGCGGCCTCTGGCCTCTGGTGCCGCCAGCGGTTTGGAACAAATGAACCTGGGAGGGATAGACCATGAGCCAGAAGAGCAAGGCGGAAATAGTCCGGGACAGCCAGAAGGCCCTCGACATGGTCGCCAAGGCGACCTTAACCGAGGAAGAGAAGGCCTGGATGGTCCAGAAGGCCGTGGATGGGTTCAAGGATCACGTCAATCCAGGCTTCCTGGAGTACAGGAAGTCAGTCTCCAACGACTACACAGCCGTGGAGTGGAAGGACTTCGGCTGTACCTTCCAGGACATACACGGCAAGGAATACATCGACTGCCTGGGAGGATACGGGATCTACAACTGTGGTCACCGTCATCCCAAGATCCTCAAGGCAGTCAGGGACCAGCTGGACCGGCAGGCCTTGTGCAGCCAGGAACTCTTGGACCCGCTCAGGGCAATCCTGGCGACCCTGGTGTCGGACCTGACCCCTGGCAACCTGCAGTACTCCTTCTTCACCAATAGCGGCACGGAGAGCGTCGAGGGCGCACTGAAGCTCGCCCGGCTGGCCACAGGGCGCACCAGTTTCATCGCTGCGACCAGGGCGTTCCACGGCAAGAGCATGGGCTCGCTCACGGCCACCTCCAAGGCGGTTTTCCGCAAGCCCTACCTGCCCCTGGTGCCCGGTTTCCACCACGTGCCCTTCGGGGACGCGGGCATCATCGAGAAGATGCTGGAGAGCTGCCAGTTCATCGGCGAGGACGTCGCCGCTGTCCTCCTGGAGCCCATCCAGGGTGAGGGCGGGGTCATAGTCCCCCCCGCCGGCTACTTGCCCAAGGTAAAGTCCGCCTGCGAGAGGTATGGTGCCCTCCTCATCCTGGATGAGGTCCAGACGGGCATGGGGAGGACCGGCAAGATGTTCTGCTGCGAGCACTGGGATGTAGAGCCAGACATCCTCGCGCTGGGCAAGGCCTTCGGGGGTGGGGTGATGCCCGCCGGGGCCTTCGTGGCCAGCGCCAGGGTGTGGGAGAAGATGACCCCCAACCCCTTCCTCCACACCACCACCTTCGGGGGGAACCCCCTAGCGTGCGCCGCCGCCATCGCCACCATAAACGTGCTCTTGGAGGAGAACCTCTGTGAACGCGCCGCCAAGATGGGCGACCGCCTGTTGAAGGGGCTGGAGGAAGTCACGGCGAAGTATCCTAGTGTGGCGCTGGAGGTCCGGGGTAAGGGCCTCATCATCGGTGTGGAGTTCACCAGCGACGAAAAGGGCTACGAGGTTGCCAAGGGCCTGTTCGACAACGGGGTCCTCGTTGCGGGTACCCTGGTGAACGCCAAGACCCTCAGGTTTGAGCCGCCACTGACCATATCCACTGAACAGGTAGACAGGGTCATTGGAGTTATGGGAGAAGTACTGGAGAAGGCAAGCAGGTAGGAATGGGCTCTGTATGTGGCAAGGGAGGGAGGGGATACAATGAATCTCAAGTTCCTGGCAGATAAGTGCACCGGATGCCAGCTGTGCCGGCTGGCTTGCTCAGCCCAGAAAGAGAACGCCTTCTATCCCGCCAGGGCCAGGCTCAAGGTGGAGTCCTACTATGACACCAGTGGGCTCAGGGTAGAGGGAAGGGTCTGTGATAACTGCGGCGCCTGCATCGAGGTATGCCCCGTGGAGGCCATCTCCCGGCTGGACGGCCGCCTTCACGTTGACCCGGACATGTGCACCCAGTGTGGCGCGTGCATTGAGGAGTGTCCCCACGGCGTGATAGTGGATCGCGGGGACGAGGCGGTAGGCATCTGCGACCTATGCGGGGGAGACCCCCAGTGCGTCGACTGGTGCCCCGTGGGAGCCGTTGTCCTGGAGGTGGGGCAGTGTGACTAGCTACGCTGGCAAGATACTCAGGGTGGACCTAGGGTCCAAGACCTACAGATTAGAACCCCTGAACCTGGAGTGGGCTCGGGACTACTACGGTGGCAAGGGACTGGGTTATCGCTACCTGGCGTCCCTCATCGACGGTGACACCGATCCCCTGTCGCCCCAGTGCCCGCTAGTCCTGATGACTGGTGTTTCCGCAGGCACGGTTGTGCCCTGCTCAGGGAAGCTGGCAGTGATAACCAAGTCCCCGGCCACTGGGACGGTGCTGGACTGCTCCATAGGGGGCAGCTTCGGGTCAATACTCAAGTACGCGGGTTACGATGGCGTGATATTCACAGGGAGGGCACAGAAACCCGTGTATGTCTACATTAATGACGGCAAGGTAGAGTTCCGGGATGCTGAGGGCCTCTGGGGCAAGGGCGCCAGCGACACCGAGATGGCCATCCGGGAGGAGCTGGGTGCCAGGCCCCCTGTGCTGGCCATCGGACCCGCCGGGGAGAACCTGGTTCCCATGGCCTGCATCACCAGCGAGTTCTACCGCCAGGCCGGCCGGGGCGGCGTGGGGGCCGTCATGGGGTCCAAGAACCTGAAGGCCGTGGCGGTCAACGGGACAGGCAAGGTGAATGTGCCTGGCATCAGCGCCTTCATGGCAGACCTCAAGAGGCTGGTCAAGGAGGACGTCCTCACGGACTCGAACCTCTGGGCACAGACCGATGGCACCCCTGCGCTGGTGGAGGCCACAAACAGCGCTGGCATACTCCCCACACGCAACTTCCAGGAGGGAACCTTCGAGGCCTTCGAGAACCTCACCTCTAGCACCCTCAAGGGCCACCGCGTGGGCAAGAAGGCCTGCCACAGCTGTCCCCTGGCATGCGGCAACTATGTCGAGGTGAACCAGGCTCGAGTGGAAGGGCCTGAGTACGAGACCCTTGCCCTGGTGGGATCCAATTGCGGGATCTCCGACCTGGAGGCCGTAGTCGCTTTCAACGCCGCCTGCGATGACCTTGGCCTTGACACCATATCGGCTGGCGGGGCCATGGCCTTCGCCATGGAGCTGGCCGAGAGGGGTGTCCACGACCTAGGCTTCCGGTTCGGAGACACCACGAAGTACCTGGAAGCCCCAGGGCTCATCGCCCGCGGGGAAGGGATCGGAGCTGAACTGGGCAAGGGCGTCAAGCACCTGGCAGAGAAGTATGGAGGGGCAGAGTATGCCATGCACGTGAAGGGCCTGGAGTTCCCAGCGTATGAGCCCAGGGGATCCTGGGGCATGGGGCTGGCCTACGCCACCTCTGACCGGGGTGCCTGCCATATGAGGGCATGGCCGGTAGGGGACGAGGCCCTGGGCAACGTGAACCCCTTCACCATCGAGGGCAAGGCACAGCTGGTCATCGATGGCCAGCACAAGAACTCTATCAAGTTCTCGCTGGTCCTCTGCGACTTCTGGGGGAGCTCCAACTTCGAGACCATGGCTGCTGTGGCCTCAGGGTGCCTGGGCCGGGCCATCACAGCTCAGGAGATGGAGAAGGCGGGAGAGAGGATATGGAACCTGGGCAGGCTCCTCAACGTCAAGGCTGGCTTTCGCCGGGAGCATGACGTGCTGCCCGCAAGGGTCCATGATGACCCGATGCCCTCAGGCAGTGCCCAGGGGCAGGTGATCCCCAGGGATGAATTCGAGAGGATGCTTTCGGAGTACTACTCCCTGAGGGGATGGGACCACCAGGGCGTGCCCACGGCCTCGAAGCTGGAGGGACTGGGGATCGACAAGGACGTGGCGAAATAGGGGGAGCTCCCTGTAGGGCCCCATTGCCCCTTGGCGTAAGACCGGGATTCGAAGGAGGAGAAACCGCCTGCCCGGGCGAAAGGGAGGGAGTCACTTTGCCCCGTATAGAGGTGACGCTCCACGGGTCGCTCAGGCGTTACGCTCCGGGAGGAAGTGCTCTCACAGAGGTTAGGGTGGATGAGGGCATGACCCTGGGGGGCATCCTGGAACTTTTAGGCATAGCCAGGCATTCTGTGTCTTTCGGAGCCGTCAATGGCCGCAAGGCGGCCTTTGACCGGGTGCCGTGTGACGGTGACAAGGTGGCTTTCTTCTCCCCCTTTTCGGGGGGATAGGACCGGGAAGGGGTGAGGATCCCATGGAGATGTGGTTCACGGAAAAGCATACTGATTACCTTGCGGCCCAGGTCAAGGTTAGGAGGACGCTGCACCGGGAGAAATCCAGGTACCAGGATATCGCTGTCCTTGACACCGACGAATTCGGCCGCACCCTGGTACTGGATGGCATCATCCAGACCACGGAGAAGGACGAGTTCATCTACCACGAGATGATGGCACACGTGCCCCTCTCGGCCCACCCGGACCCCAGGAGGGTGCTGGTGGTGGGTGGGGGTGATGGCGGCAGTGTCCGGGAGGTTCTAAAGCACCCCACTGTCGAGTCCGTGGACCTCGTGGAGCTGGACGAGAGGGTCATCGCGGTTTGCCGCGAGTTCCTCCCCTCCCTGAGCCACTCGCTCCAGGACAGCAGGGTGCGGGTGAACATCGATGACGGGGTCCGCTACGTGAAGGAGCACGAGGGCGAGTACGACGTGATCATCATCGACTCCACAGACCCCATAGGGCCGTCCATAGGTCTCTTCAGCCTTCCCTTCTACTCCTCCTGCGAGAGAGCCCTGAAGGACCAGGGTATGATAGTGGCCCAGTCAGAACCCCCCTTCTTCCAGCCCGGCCTGGTGAGGGAGATCTTCAACACGGTGTCCAGCGTTTTCCCGGTGACCCGTCTGTTCAGGGCCACGGTACCTGTTTATTCGTGCTGGGACTGGAGTTTCACGGCAGGCTCCAAGGGGCTTGACCCATCCCAGGTCAGGAGCCCCGCTCCCTGGAACACCCGTTACTGGAGCCCCGAGATGCACGCTGCATCCTTCGTGTTGCCGCCCTTCCTCAAGGACCTCCTGGGTACCTAGGGTCTACTCCTTGATCTTGCGATAGAGGGTCGCCTGCCCTATCCCCAGGGCCTGGGCGGCCCTTCTCTTTCCCTCTAAGGTATTGCCGAAGCGCTGCAGGTACTGCCCGATCAAGGAGCGCTCGAAGAGCGCCACCCTCTCCCTGAGAGGGATCTCGGGTCCCTGCTCAGGAGGGGAGGTCCTAACCCGCGACGGCACGCTGGCCAGGGTAATCACTGAGCCTGACTCCATGTTCACCGCGTATTCCACCACGTTCTCCAGCTCCCTGACATTCCCCGGCCAGTCGTACCTGTAAAACAGGTCGAGCACCTCCTTGCCAGCCCCCCCTACGAACTTCCTGGCCAGGCTTGAGTGCTTGCTGAGGAAGTGGTCCACGAGTACCGCGATGTCGCCCCTGCGCTCCCTTAGGGGAGGCACCCTGAGGGGTATCACGCTGAGGCGGTAGAAGAGGTCGATCCGGAATTCCCCCTCCCCCAGCATTTCCTCGAGGTCGTGGTTGGTGGCGGCTATGACCCGCACATCCACGGGGGTCACCTTCTGGCTCCCGATGCGTTCGACCTCCCTCCGCTGGAGCACGTGGAGGAGCTTGACCTGGAGGTGAAGGGGCAGGTCGCCAATCTCGTCCAGGAAGATGGTGCCCCCGCTGGCCAGTTCGAACTTCCCCGCCTTTCCCTCCCGGCGGGCCCCCGTGAAGGCTCCCCCCTCGTAGCCGAAGAGTTCCGACTCCAGGAGTGTCTCAGGTATCGCGCCGCAGTTCACAGTCACGAACGGTCCCGATGCCCTGGGGCTTGCGGCATGGACGGCCCTGGCAAAGAGGTCCTTGCCTGTGCCGCTCTCCCCCATGATGAGAACGGTGGAATTCGAAGCGGCGATCTTCAGGGCCCTCTCCTTCACCTCTGTGAGGGCCTCGCTGGTGCCCTTGATGTCCTCGAAGGAGCAGCCCCCGCCACCCCCGGTCATGTCCGTGACCATCCTGTACACGTCCCTGCAGTCCCTGAGGGATGCCACCGCGCCGATTGTGCGATCCCCAGAGAAAAGGGGCTTGGCTGTGACCATGAACCGCAGGCGCTCGCCGCCCCGGTCGCAGGTTTCCTCCCGGTCTACGTAGCCCTTACCTGTTGCCACCACCTCCGTGATGGAGGATCTGGGGAGTATGGCTAGGAGGTTTTGGCCCAGGATTTCTGGTCGCCCGAGCCTGATGAGCTCCTCACCCTTCCGGTTACAGTGGGTGACCTGCCCTGCGTTGTTCACGGCGATCACCCCCTCGTGGATGGACTCGATGATGGCGCCCAGGCGGTCAGAGTTCTCCGTCTCCGACACCTTGGATGCCACCAGTGTACCCATGTGCCTCACGAACAGCAGGAACTGCTCCTTGTTGCCAAGGAGGGTCTCCCTCTGGGTCTTGTCGAAGGCCACCAGGCCTATCACCCCTACCACGTCACCCTCGACGGTGATGGGGGCGCACACCTCTGCCAGTTCCTCTGTCTCACCCCGGGCCACCGAGGGGTCATAGGTAGGGTCCTGGGCCGCATCCTCCACTATGTACTCGCTGCCCGTGGTGAGCACCCTTCCATAGAGGTAGCCTGCATCTACCCGTCCTTCCTCCTCTTTTTGGCCCACCTTGTCCCTGTACCTTCCCGTGGCAGCCACGATGGTGAGCTCGTCATCTACTACCTCCGTTTCTATGCCCAGGGCTGCTGAGATGGCGTCAGCGACAGCCTGGACCGTGTGGCAGATACGCCCGAGGCGGCTCAAATCCCATGCCTCCTTTCTCAGGATCTGGCTAAGGATCTTCTTTCAGGAAAGCCCGTTTCCTCTCAGGCCATTCTCACTTGCGGTAACGAGTTATCACTGGGGATAACGCCTGCCCGCGCAGGCGGCTCCCCTCAGGGCGCCTGCCTTATCGAAATTGATAAGGGGGGTGAGAAAAGAGGAGTCCCCGGCAGCGCCAGGCCTGGGTTTCCCTTCCGGCACGGGTATTGCATGAGTGTGAGGCCAGGAGCAAGAGACAAGACCAAGGAGGCGGTACGATGACCACATACCCCAAGGATGAGATCCTGCAGGAGGCATCCAGGGTACTCTCCTACATCAGGGGGTCCGATCTCACAGAAGAGGCCAGGGAACGGATAGTGAAGGATTCCATCGCCAATTTCACCAGCTACGTTAACCCAGGAATACTTGAATACCGCAAGTCGGTGTCCACCGACTACTCCTTCGTTGAATGGGAGGACCATGGCGCGGTGTTCCGGGACACCCACGGGGTTGAGTTCATTGACTGCCTCGGGGGATTCGGCATCTATACCCTGGGTCACCGGAACCCTGAGGTCGTGGAGTCCGTTAGGGCGCAGCTGGGCCGCTACGCGCTGCACAGCCAGGAGCTGGTGGACCCACTCCGAGGCTACCTCGCCAGGCTCGTGTCCATGGTGACCCCCGGGGACCTGCAGTACTCCTTCTTCTGTAATGGCGGCGCCGAGGCCGTGGAAATGGCCCTGAAACTTGCCAGGCTTGCCTCAGGCAGGACCTACTTCATCTCTACGGTGGGCGCGTTCCACGGCAAGTCCATGGGTGCCGTGTCCTGTGCCGGGAAGGGGCTCTACCGGGAGCCCTACATACCGCTGATCCAGGGTGTGCAACACGTTGAGTATGGGGACGCAGCGGCTGTGGAGACCGCAATAAAGAACCTCCAGGCGGTGGGGGAGACGGTGGCCGCGGTCATCGTAGAGCCCATACAGGGTGAGGGTGGGGTAAACGTGCCACCCCCTGACTACATGCCCCGGCTCAGGGATACCTGTGATCGTTACGGGGTCTTTCTCATAGCCGACGAGATACAGACAGGCATGGGCCGCACAGGCACCATGTGGTGCGTGGACCAGTCGGGGGTTGTCCCGGATATCCTGGTGGTGGGGAAGGCCTTCGGGGGTGGCGTGGCCCCCATAACAGGGATCGTGGCCCGGCCGCACCTGTGGGAGAGGATGACGGAGAACCCCTGGATACTGGGGTCGCCCACCTTCGGCGGGAACCCACTGTGCTGCGCGGCGGCCATCACTGCCATCAAGATCACCCTGGAGCTGGACATCCCCGGCATGTGCGCCAGGAAGGGCCAGCGCATTATGGAGGGGCTCAGGGTACTCCAGGGCACCTATCCCGGTGTACTGAGGGACGTGAGGGGCAAGGGCCTGCTCATCGGCATGGAGTTCCCTGACCACAAGGTGGGCTATCAAGTGGCAAAGGGGGTTTTCTCCAGGGGGATCCTGGTGGGAGGGACCCTGAACAACGCCCGGGTTCTCAGGATAGAGCCACCAGCGATCATCAGTGAGGAGCAGGTGGACAGGGTGCTCGAGGTGCTTTCACAGACCTTCGAAGACGTCTCCCGCACCCTGTGAGAGGGCAGCTAAGATCTGGCAATGGAAGAAGGTGGGGGGGCCTGCGGGCCCCCCTCGCTCATGCCTCAGGCCTCGCTCCCCTTAGGTTCCTGGAGGGATTCCCGCACCTTCCGGGCGAAGGTCCTCCCCGCCTGGAAGGCCTCCTCCATGGCTGTGGGGTGGTCGAGGATGGCGCCGGCGGCATCCACCTCTCGGAAGCACAGCTCCCCCGCAAGCCTTATGTTGGTGATTGTGAAGAACAGTTTCACGATCTCCAGGGCATTCTGGCAGAAGCGAGGGGGCTTCATGCCTCCGGTGCAGATGAAGAAGCCAAGCCTGCCTTCTTCCAGCCTTATCCTGGCCTTGCCCAGGAGGTACTTGGCAGCCCAGAAGCACTGGAAGCGGTCTATGGCCATCTTGGTCCTGCCGCTCATGCTCCCGAAGTGTACGGGGGATGCCACAACAAGCCCGCCAGCCTTCTTGACCTCTTCGTAGACCAGTTGCATGTCGTCCTTCACGACGCATATGCCGGTCTTGTCGCAGCCCCCGCAGGCCCGGCAGGGGGAGTATGAGAGGTCCTCCAGGATGAGTGTTCTGGTAACGGCTCCCTCCTCGCCCGCGCCCTCCAGGAACCTGTCCAAGAGGATCCTGGAGTTGCCCTTCCGCCGGGGACTCCCCATGAGTCCGAGGATGCTCACGTTTTCCATTAGAAATACGCCTCCCAATTGGGTTTGACCCTTGACGGGGTCTACGGATCTGGTTCACCATCACCTGGGCACCCGCCCCCACCAGCACCTCGTGAATGCAGGGCGCTTTCCTTGTATAACACCCCGTGAGGACCGGCTTTCCCACCCCTTGGCCCCCTCAAAAGCCGGGACGAGGCCGGTTGGGTCGTGACCCTGGGCGTTGAGATCATACACCCGCTGGCAGGTGTTAGCCTTGTTCGAGGTGGCGCAGGGCTGGAGGATGTTCACAAAGGAGAAGACTGGATGCCTTATAGCCTCCTCCGTATGGAGAGCAGCTGTGGCTTGTTGCCCGAGTGACCCTGGGCCACGAGGTTGGCCTGCTTCAGCCCCCACCTTAGAAACTGTAGTCTTGTGTCACTGGTCCGGCCCCCGTATCGTTATGGAAGCGGGTCCATGATATTGACTTCAATTCTTATAGGAGAAGCGTTTTTCCTTCCCGGTTTCAGTGGCATCTGAAGCCAGGTTCAGAAGGCCCGTGGCGGAGCGGGCCAATGGGTGACATGGTTCCGGAGGGCATGAGCCACAGCACTCCCGTTCATGGCATTTGGGCCTTCTATGCAGGAGAGTTGACCCAGGAATGGAAGTAGACAAGGAGCAGAGGTGCTTCGCCGAGGCAACGCACCCTGTCCCGGTCCAGACGTCTTTAGGTTAGAGGAGAACTGGTGCATGCACTCCATCAGTGAGTTCATGGAGCCCGCAGTCACGTTAACCCCTGAGGACCTCCTGTCAAGAGCCGCTTTTCCGGGCGCCTCCAGGCCCCTGCTGGTGACCAGGGACGGCTCTTTGCTGGGCTACATCCCCCCTGGTACCGAGGGGGGCCTTGGTGCCCAGGCCGGTGAAGTAATGAGGGCGCCTGTGGAGTCGCTGGACGCGGATAGGCCCCTCTGGGATAGCTTGGCGGAGGCGGTCCGCATTTCGGGGCGGCAGGGGGTGGTCCCCTTGACGTCCGCAGGGGCTCTCGCCGGCGTGCTCTCCATGGAGCGACTCCTGTCCCACACGAGCCGCGCCCTGGAGTACCTGGACATCATCTTGGAGCACAATGAGGACTCCATCTGGATCATGGATGGCCTAGGCACGGTTCTTGTGGCCGGGAGAGCCACGGAGAACATGACCAGGATGAAGCCTTACCAGCTTGTGGGCCGGAACGTGGAGGAAATGACCAGGTCAGGCGTGCTTTATCCCTCCGCCGCTCTCAGGGCTATCCTCGCCGGGAAGCCAGCTACGATCCTGCAAGATACTGCGAGCGGCCGGAGGGTGGCGGTGACAGCCACACCGGTTACCCAGGAGGACGGTGCGACGAGGTACGTCCTGGCGGTAACCAGGGATCTCAAGGGGATCCTCGAGGAGATCCGTACCATCTACCCAACTGAGCAGGACGGTGAGTTCGAGGGCATGCGGGCCAGGGCCAGCAGGGTTGGGCTCTTCTCGGACTCCCGGGAGGCCTTCTACCTGGCCAAGGTCGCCCAGGGCCAGCAGGGTCTCGTCTTCCACAGTGAGGAGATGCAGAGGGTTCTCCGGATCGCCAAGAAGGTAGCGGCGGTGGACACCACAGTGCTCCTCCTGGGGGGGGCGGGCGTGGGAAAGGGCCTCCTGGCCAGGATGATCCACGAGCTGAGTACCCGCAGGAACGAGCCCTTCGTGGAGATCAACTGTGCCGCCATACCCCGGGAACTCCTGGAATCGGAACTCTTCGGCTATGAGCCCGGGGCGTTCACCGGGGCGGACCGGCGGGGGAAGGCGGGTCTTGTCGAGCTTGCCCAAGGAGGCACGCTGTTCCTGGATGAAGTGGCCGAGCTGCCCCTGGAAATGCAAGGGAAGCTCCTCAGGCTTCTTCACGAGAAGCAGATCCTCAGGGTGGGAGGAATCAGGCCGATGTCCGTGAATGCGAGGATCATCGCCGCCACCAACCGGGACCTGGACCTCCTGGTGGCCCAGGGCAGGTTCAGGGAGGACCTCTACTACCGGCTCAATGTGGTACCCATCACCATCCCGCCCCTTCGAGACAGGCGGGAGGACCTCATGCCCTTGTGCCTGTACTACCTGGAGATGTTCAACCGCCAGTACGGTGCAGCCAGGACCTTTTCCTCCGCTTCCCTGCACGCCATGGCCAGCTACGACTGGCCCGGCAATGTACGGGAGCTTCGCAACATCATTGAGCGCCTGGTGATCATGGGAGATGTGCCGGAGATCACCGTTGATGAGTTGCCCCTGGACAATAAACGGCGGCCAGCCCGGCCGCAGGGAGAGGCGGTGTCAGTGCATGAGATGGTGCCCCTGAGAGAGATGGTGCGCCAGGCGGAGGAACAGTTGATAAGGCTAGCCCTGAGGCGGTATGGTTCAACGCGGAGGGCCGCCAGTGTCCTGGGTATTTCCCAGTCAACCATAGTGAAGAAGCGAAAGGCCTGGAGAGACCAGGGGCATCAGGGGTGATGACGAGCGTCATCACAGCGTGGCCGGGAAAAGCCCGGTATGGATGCGGAGATGTTGGCGGGATGTAGATGAAATGCCGGTAACCGGCGATCAGGGGGTGCGGACAAAAGCCCCATCCTCTTTTTCTTTGCCCTGCGTTGTGCAGGGATCCTGGCAATGGGTTTGTGGCTCTTGTGGCATGAAGGTTGCTTGGGTTATCCTAGGAGGATCTGTGCCGGGAAGAGATTGACCCGGTATGCCCACAATCAGGGGGTGGTTTGCTGATGGAGAAGGTCTTCATTGCCGGCCTTGGGGATCTGGGAGGCTGGGTTCTGGAATTCCTGGTGAGGACCGGGTTTCCCATGGAGGTCGTGACGGCGGACAAGAACGAGGAGTGGGGTGTGAGGAAGACCAACGGCGCCATACAGGGGGCGCTCCAGATGGGGTTTAACCCCAGGGCGAGGTTCATTCCCGTGGACTTCCAGGACGTGGATGCTACTGCCGAGGTGCTGGAGCAGGTGAAGCCTGACATCGTCTACAATTCCCTGAGCCTTCAGTCATGGTGGGTTCTCACCCAGTTGCCGGAGGACCTCTATGACCGGATTGACCAGGCGCGCTATGGTCCCTGGCTGCCCATGCACCTTGCCCTGACGGAGCGCCTGATGAGGGCGATCCAGGTGTCCAGTCCCCAGGCCAAGGTGGTGAACGCGGCCTTCCCCGACGCGGTCAACCCCATCCTTGCTAAGGTGGGTCTTGCGCCGGAGGTTGGCATCGGCAACGTGGATAACGTGGTTCCCGCCCTGAAGGAGCTGGTGGCCCAGCGGCTTGGCCTCCGGCCTCAAGAGGTGGACGTGTACCTGCTGGCTCCCCACTACGTCAGCTATCATCTTTCCCGCTTCGGTTCCACTGGGGGCGCCCCGTGCTACTTGAGGATACTGGTGCACGGGTCGGACGTCACCGGGGAGTTTGACAGGGATGACCTGTTCCGCCGTTTGCCCGGGGAGATGAAGAGGCCTGGCGGGAAGGAAGCGCACCCGCTGGTGGCGTCCTCGGTGCTCAGGATCATCATGGGTATCCTCCGGGACGCAGGTGACATGGGTCACGCGCCGGGGCCAGAGGGGCTGCCGGGGGGTTACCCTGTCAGGATGACTCGAGAAGGGGTGGAAGCTGTGATGCCGCCAGGGATTACCAGGCAGGAGGCTATCCGCCTGAACGAGGAGGCTCAGCGCTTCGACGGCATCGAGGAAATCCGGGAGGACGGTTCAGTGCGCTTCGGCGAAGCGCACCAGGCGGTCATGAGAGAGGTGCTGGGGTATGACTGCGCCGAGATGCGTATAGAAGAGGCTATGGACAGAGCCGAGGAGCTGTCTCGCCGCTTCGCCAGCCTTGGCCATTCGTGAAGGGGGTGAGGAAATGGAGCCAATCTCCATCGCGGTTCTGGGAGCGGGCAACGGCGGGCACGCCGTTGCGGCGGATATGGCCTTCTCACCTATACCTCTGGGGTGCCGGCCATCCTGGTTGTCGTCCCCTATATAGTGGGGATGTACGTGTTCTCAGCCTTTGCCCCGAGGATACGCGAATCGGCATCAGGAACAACGTGTCTCTCCCCTTGAGTTAATGAACCTCAGGTTCAGCAAGATGGTGGCCATCGTTACACCTGCCCTGGTGGTGTTCACCTGGTGGCTACGGCAGGTACTCAGATCACAGCCACGGCTACGGTATTCCGTACGGTTGGATCTCCCTGGGGCATCTCATATGAGACATGCGCTTGGGTGGCCACGCTCTTCTTCGCATCTTATACCGTGGCGTCTGGTCTCTTCGGAGTCCACTACACCGATCTTATGCAGTTCTTCGTGTTCGTCCCAACCTGTACGTGATCATACCCATCATGGTGCTGGCCCGCGCTGGCGGCTACTCGGGGCTCGTGGCTTTGACACCCCCTGAGATGTGGTCGCTTAAGCCCAGTCCTACCATAATAGGTTACATGGTCACCAACTCCTTTTTTATCATGGTGGGTGCGGAGATGTGGCAGCGTGCCTTCGCCTCAAAGTGAGAGGCCAGCTTTCTGGGGCTTCTTCACAGGCAATACGGTGTTCACCGTGGTAGTGGCGCAAGTAAACCTCTAATCCTCAAGCTCTTAGGTTCTTGCGCGAATGCCGCCATCCTCCCCAGGCACGGTTAACAGGCGGGGCCTCATTGCCCCTAGAGCACTGGCGCATATGAGAGAGTGACCACCGGCACCGGTGGTCACTTGTGGGGGGTATTCCGGACTAGTTGGACGATAGGTAGTTCCGTATGTTGGCCTTGCCCCTGATCTCGGAGAGCCATTCCATAGCCAGGCTGTTAAGGGCTTCCTGGAACAGGATCTCGTGGACGTCATCCCTGGCATCATCGAATCTGGCCTCGGCGTATTCCTTCTTACCCTCCACCTTGATTATGTGATAGCCGAAGGCCGTGCTAACAGGATTTGATGTCTCCCCTATTTGCAGCTTGAATGCCGCATCCTCGAACTCCTGGGCCATCCGCCCCCGCCCGAAGAAGCCTAGGTCTCCCCCTTGCTCACTGTTGGAGGTGTCGGTGGATCTCTCCTTGGCCATGGTGGCGAAGTCCTCGCCTTGGTCTAGGAGTCTTTTGACCTCTATTGCCTCCTCTTCGGTGGAGAGGAGTATGTGCCTGGCATGGACCTCTTCTTGCTGGGCGAAGTCATCCTTGTTGTCCTCGAAGTACTGCCTCACCTGTTCCTCGGTTACCTCTACCCTTTCCTTCAAGATCTCCTCAACCATGAGATTAAGGACAAGCCTCTCTTTGAGAATATCCTCCGTCATGTTGCTGTAGGAAAGGGTCGTGGTATACTCCCACTCGCTGGAGAACTGCTCTTTGATCTTGTCGATCTCCTCCTGGAGTCGGTCCTCGGTAACCGTTACCCCCATCTTGGCCGCCTCCTGCATGATGAGGCGTTCCGAAATCATCCTGTCCAGTTCCGCCTGAGCTCCGGCGTTTTTCAGTTCAGCCAGGAGCTCATCCTTGGTGATGGGCTCGTCGTTGACCATGGCTATGATGTTGTTTCCCGCGGCAGGATCGGCCGTGGGAGAATTGAAGGCCAGAACACCCAAGACTAGACATACGACGAGAAGGCCAATGGTTACGTAAAAGAAGGGATTCCCCTTGGCGACCATGCCGCCTAATCCTGTCTTGGAAGACGCCACAATTAGCACCACCTGCAAGAGTGTCGCCCCTCACTGGGGCGCGAGAGAGGGTCAGGCATGTCCCGAATGATATTATACCACCCTGCCATGGTGCTTTGCCACCGGGAGGTTTCTGGGATATGGAGGGAGGATGGGGATCGCCGCTCCTTGGTCAACACTAAGATGAGAGAGAACTGGGCAAATCTAAAGCATGTATTGGCCTTGGTTGACATTCCAAATGGTTGGTGGCTTTACAACGAGAGCAGGGGCTATGGGCTCGCCATGTCACTAAAGCTAATATGATTGCGTTAGGTTATTTACAAGCTATGAGGAACATATTATAATTGGCAACGAAAGGAGAAGCCGGGTGATTACTAGGATTTGCAGCAAGCCTTTGCCACGTAGGGTTGATCCAAACAGAGAGGGGTCAAGGTGAAAGGCACAGGTGAAACCCAGCACCCGTCTCTACCAAGCAATAGGTCTGGAGCTCAGCTGGCAAAGTCATGTCGTTGGAGGTGAACCTTGCTAGCGTGAGGGAGGCTCTTGGCGATAATGATTGAGCACAGATTCAATGAAAAAGGAGGCAACTAGCATGGCAAACATCGTGAAATCCCATTTTCCGCACATGAGAAGAGGGGTATCCAGGGACATGGTCGGAATCTTCGGAACCAGGATTATAAAGGATCGATGTCAAATCCTCCAATAGAGTGTTTCTTGGGGGGGTGAAGGCATAAGAAGGCTTCGGGATGGTCGAGAAAGGCACCCGGTGGCGGCATTTGGCGGCACCATGGCTGGGGTTTTGAAGCGACTTGATGCTGTCTATGTTGTGAAACCTGTGCTGGATGCCATTGGGTTGAGGGATATCGTTGACCGAGTGGTGCCGATGAAGAGAGGGGATCTCACACATGGACAGGTAGTAGAGGCA
>JBFMCS010000002.1 GCA_040754315.1 Bacillota bacterium | reverse complement strand
TTCTTCAACTTGACCCAGACTCTCTCAAAAACTGTATAATTCACGACTATCCATCCATCTTGCCGGTAACATTCCTAACTGAGTGTTCCATCTCTCTTGGGTAACATTCTTAGATGGGTTGACACGGAGGGAAGCTATGCTAGCGAGGGACACCGCTGGAAGTGATATCTAGAAGGATTATCTGGACACCTGAAGGAATAGAATGCTGAGTCGTTTCTGAGCCGTTTGTACCTGGCTCGGAGTGAAGGGGGCCGTGCCTCGTGTCCAAAGAAGTACTTGTTATCCTTGCCATCCTGGCGCTGGTGTTCATTGCCAGGTTCGTGCTGGGATCAGGATGACGCTAGAGGAGGGGCCCGTGCGGCCCCCGGTCCACCCCGCTGTGATCCAGGGTCCCTGTTGACCAGGGGCTGTGCCGGCTCCTGGAAAACCCTGACGCCGGCAGACCTGCCCCTTCCCCCTTACCTGCCTAAACGGGCCAGGTTCCACGCCCGTGCCTGTGAGGGTAGCGAGAGAGACTGGCAGGGCCAGTCTCTTAAGGTTCTTGGGGAGGGCGCCAGCACTCCTCGTACCGGCTTCAACCGCTTGCCACGAACCCCTTCCTGCGGAGTTCATCCTGGATCCTGGTGAGAGTGGGTCTGTCCGGCGCCCGGATGGTATGAAGGTGAGTGCCACCGGTGAGCGAGGACAGGAGCCTCGCCCGGGATGCCCGGAGTTCCGACACAAACTGGCGCACGTCGTCAGGGCACCTCAGGAGCAACGTCCCCGTTATGTGCCCGTACAAGGGGTGTTCCACGATGACGTCTAGCACCTCCCCGCCGAGGTCCACAACGGTCATGAGCTCGTCCTCCACCTGATCCAGGGTATGGGTGGAGGTGACCACAGTGGTGACTCCAGGCTTGGGTATGGTACCCAGCACGTAGCCCCTGGGTGTCGACAGGATGTTCTCTCCCTCGGCCCTGAGAAGGGCAACGTCCTGGACGATAACCTGCCTGGAAACCTGCAGCGCATCCGCGAGATCGGAGCCGGTCACGGCATCTACCCGGCCTCTCAGCATGTCTAGCAGTCGCTTCCTACGCTCATCAGGGCCCATGCCTGCTTTCACCCCTTACAGTCATTCTATCATAGCCCGGCCTCGCGCTCCATGCCTGAAAGGAATTCGACGGCGGCGAGCGAAATCCACGTTGAAGGGTGACGAGGGGAGGACTGTAGATGAGTGAAACCCTCGAGGTGCTGCTAGACCGGGGCCGCATAGAAGGCAGGGTGAGGGAACTGGCCAAGATGATTTCCGAGGACTACCAGGGACGGGTTCCCTTGATGGTAGGCATCCTCAAGGGTGCTGTCATCTTCCTATCGGACCTTGCCAGGGCACTCGACATACCAGTGGCTCTTGACTTCATGGCCGTTTCCAGCTACGGGCAGTCCAGCGAGACCTCAGGTGTGGTACGTATCCTCAAGGACCTGGATGAAAACATTGAGGGGCGGGACGTGATAGTTGTTGAGGACATCGTGGATACCGGTCTTACCCTAAGATACCTTTGCGACGCACTCAAGGCAAGGAACCCAGCGAGCCTCAGGGTGTGTGTCCTGCTGGACAAGCCATCCCGCAGGCTGGTAGAGGTGGATGTACACTACAGGGGTTTTGAAATACCCGATGCCTTTGTGGTGGGCTATGGCCTGGACTACCAGGAGAGGTACAGGAGCCTGCCCCACGTGGGCAGGCTGAAGCTGTAGAAGGAGGTGCGCGGTGGCCGCGCTGCACGAGGACAATGTTATCGTCATGGATTTCGGGGCCCAGTACTCCCAGCTCATCGCCAGGAGGGTCAGGGAAAGCGGTGTCCATTCGGAGATAGTCCCCCACTGGGCTAGTCTTCGTGACATCATGGCAAGGAGGCCCAGGGGGATCATCCTCTCGGGAGGCCCCTCCAGCGTGTACCAGGAGGGGGCTCCCACCTGCAACCCTGGGCTTTTCGAGCTGGGGGTTCCCGTCCTGGGCATATGCTACGGATTGCAGCTGATGTGCCACATCCTGGGTGGACGGGTAGTGAGGGGGGATCACCGGGAGTACGGGCGGGCCCTGTTGCACGTGGACGAAACCGAGCCTTTGTTCACCTCCTGGGCCAGCGGGGGTCCCCGGCAGGTTTGGATGAGCCACGGTGACCTGGTGCTGGATCTCCCGCCAGGCTTCCGGGTGATGGCCCACACTGGTGAGTGTGCAATAGCGGCGGCGGGGGATCCGTCCCGGGGGCTCTACGGGCTCCAGTTCCATCCCGAGGTATCCCATACGGACCAGGGCAGGAGTATCCTGGAGGGCTTCCTGTTCGGGGTGTGCCAGGCGAGCCCCACCTGGACCATGAGTTCCTTCATTGAGTCCAGCGTGGAGGAAATAAGGCGGAAGGTGCAGGGCCCGGTGATCTCGGCACTCTCGGGGGGCGTGGACTCCTCGGTGTCCACGGTCCTGGTGCACAGGGCTGTGGGGGAGAACCTCACATCCATATTCGTCGACCACGGGCTGCTGCGCAAGGGTGAGTCCAGCCAGGTCATCCAGACCTTCAGGGAGAGACTGGGGATGAGGCTGGTCCACGTGGACGCCAGGGAGAGGTTCCTGAGGCGCCTTGAGGGTGTGACTGACCCCGAGGCCAAGAGGAAGATCATCGGGGAACAGTTCATCAGGGTGTTTGAGGAGGAGGCCAGGAAGACGGGGGGCGCCCGCTACCTGGTCCAGGGAACCCTCTATCCTGATGTCATCGAGAGCGGGACCGCCACTGCAGCCCTCATCAAGAGCCACCACAACGTCGGGGGCCTCCCCGAGGACATGGAGCTGGAATTGGTGGAGCCCCTCAGGGACCTCTTCAAGGATGAGGTAAGAGCCCTGGGCACGGAACTCGGCCTCCCTGCTGAAATCGTCTGGCGCCAGCCCTTCCCCGGGCCCGGCCTGGCCGTTAGGATCATCGGCAGCGTGACTCCGGAGAGCCTGGAGCTGGTGAGAGCGGCGGATGCCATAGTCCAGGAAGAGATAACCGGGGCAGGCTTAGGGAAAACCACCTGGCAGTTCTTCGCCGTGCTGACAGGCCTGAAGAGCGTGGGAGTAATGGGGGATGACCGCACCTACGCCAACACGGTAGCCGTGAGGGCCGTTACCAGTGAGGATGCCATGACCGCCGACTGGGCCAGGCTCCCCCTGGACCTTCTGGGCAGGATATCCTCAAGGATCGTGGGGGAGGTGCCAGGGGTGAACCGGGTGGTCTATGACATAACCTCCAAGCCGCCGGCGACCATTGAATGGGAATAGTCGAACGTAAATGACCATAGCCGCAAAAACATTCGGATTCGCGTTGACTGCAAGCCGTAATCCTGCTAGTATGGAGACAGAAAGGGGCCGTTAAGCCGAATAATGCGTAGGGAGGTGCCATGAAGCCCGGCCCGGTGACACCACTACATAGGAGGTAAGCTGCCTGTGCTGGAAAAAATATTCAAACTCCGTGAGGCTGGGACTGATACCAGGACCGAGCTGGTCGCAGGAGTCACCACCTTTATGACCATGGCCTACATCATCTTCGTGAACCCCGGTATCCTCAGCGCGGCGGGCATGGACTTCGGAGCCGTCATGACGGCCACGGCCCTAGCCGCAGGCCTCACCACCATCCTCATGGGACTCTTTGTGAACTACCCCTTTGCCCTGGCCAGTGGCATGGGATTGAATGTGTTCTTCACCTTCGCCGTGGCTCAGGTCGCAGGCTGGCAAGCCGCCCTGGGGGTTGTGTTCATCTCTGGTATCGTCTTCGTGATACTGGCTGTCACCGGAGTCATTAGCTGGATTGATGTGGCTGTGCCCAGGAGTCTCAAGAAGGCGGTGTCAGTCGGCATCGGTCTGATGATAGCGCTAATAGGGTTCAAGAACGCCGGGATCATAACATCGGATCCTAACACCTTTGGCATCCTTTCCGATTTCTCCTCCCCCGGTCCCGTGCTGGCGGTCATCGGCCTGGTAATCACGGGCGTGCTCATAGCCCTCAAGGTCCGGGGCGCCATTCTCACCGGAATACTCCTGACAGCCGCCCTGGGTATCCCCATGGGCGTAGTTAGCCTCGAGGGCGCCTCCATCATCGGGCGCCCGGCTTCCCTGGCCCCGGTCTTCCTCCAGATGGACCTCAGGGGTGCCCTCGGACTTGGTTTCATGACGGTTTTTGCCTTTGTCTTCGTGGATGTGTTCGACACCATGGGAACCCTCATGGGCACCGGTGCCCGTGCCGGCATGCTCGACGAGCGTGGCACCCTCCCAAAGGTCAAGCAGGCGATGATGGTGGATGCCGTGGGCACCATGGGCGGAGCAGTCCTGGGAACCTCCACGGTTACCACTTACATAGAGTCTGCCGCGGGGATCACAGAGGGTGGCCGCACGGGCCTCACCGCAGTGGTGGTGGGCGTGTTGTTCCTGCTGTCCCTGTTCTTCGCCCCCTTGGCAGGCCTCATACCGGCCGAGGCGACGGCGCCAGCCCTGATCGTGGTAGGTATCCTGATGATGGCTGCCATTACCGGGATAGACTTCGAGGATATTACCGAGGCGCTCCCGGCCTTTATCACCATCGTTTTGATGCCCTTTACCCTGAAGATAGCCGACGGCATTGCAGCAGGCTTTCTGACCTACCCCATCCTGAAGATAGCGGCTGGGAGGCGAAGGGAAGTACATCCCCTCATCTACGTCCTGGCTGTGGTGGCCCTGGTTCACTTTGCGCCTGCCTTGTCCGGCGCTATAGGGAAATAGTGTGAAGGAGGGAGCCGGCATGAACCCTGTCATCGGCATTAGTGGTTGGCAGCGATTCGGATCTTCCAGTGGTGCCCACCTGCCGGGGGTCCTGGCGGCTCACACCAGCCTCCCTGTCATAGGCCTGCCCGTGGCCTCCGGGGCCCTGGGTGGCCTTGATGCCCTGTACTCCATGACCCAGATGCCCCCGGGTATTCCCGTGGCGACTGTGGGAATAGGAAGCCCCAGGAACGCAGGGCTTCTTGCCCTGAGGATCCTGGCTGTCTCCGATGAACGCCTGCGTAAGGCACTTGAGGAATATGCTGGCAAGATGGCCGCGGGGGCCCAGGAGAAGGACAGCATCCTCCGGGAGAAGGGGCTCTGGGGCTACCGGAAGGAGGGCACCCGGTGATAGAGCGCTACACCCTGGCCAGGATGGGTGGCCTGTGGTCCGAGAAGACCCGCTTCACCCGCTGGCTGGAGGTGGAGGTCCTGGCGTGTGAGGCCCACGCGGAGCTGGGCGTCATCCCCAGGGAGGCGGCCCGGGTCATCCGGGAGAAGGCCGCCGTGAACCCAGAGAGGGTACACCAGCTGGAGGAGACCACCCGGCATGATGTGGCTGCCTTCGTCCAGGCGGCCGCCGAGAGCGTGGGGGAGGAGGGTCGCTTCATCCACTACGGCCTGACCTCCTACGATGTGGTGGATACGGCGCTTTCCTCGCTCATGCGGGAGGCTGCGTCTATCATTGAGGAAGACCTGGCAGCCCTCCTGGATACGATACGCCGGAAGGCCCTGGCTCACCGGGACACGCTCATGGTAGGGCGGACCCACGGCGTGCACGCGGAGCCCATTACCTTCGGATTGAAGATGGCCCTCTGGTACGCGGAGACCCAGCGGAACCTGGAGAGGGTTCGAAGCGCCGCCAGGACCATAAGCGTTGGGCGGCTCTCGGGCGCGGTGGGGACCTATGCCCACGTGGACCCCTTCGTTGAACGGTACGTGTGTGAGAGGATGGACCTAGAGCCGGCGCCAGTCTCAACCCAGGTCATCCAGCGGGATCGCCACGCCCAGTACCTGGGGGCCATGGCCCTGGTGGCCTCATCCATAGAGAAGTTTGCCCTGGAGGTGCGGGGACTTGCCCGCACGGAGGTGCGGGAGGTTGAGGAGTCCTTCGGCCGCGGCCAAAAGGGCTCCAGCGCTATGCCTCACAAGCGGAATCCAGTGGTATCCGAGCAGATGACGGGCCTGGCTCGCCTGGTAAGGGCCAATGCCCACGCCGCCCTGGAAAACGTGGCCCTGTGGCACGAGAGAGACATATCCCACTCCTCGGTGGAGAGGGTCATCATCCCTGACAGCACCATTGTGGTGGACTACATGGTCCAGACCTTCACCAGGCTCCTGGAGAACCTGGTGGTGTACCCTGAGAACATGCTGAGAAACCTGAACGCCACAGGCGGCCTCATCTACTCCCAGCGACTCATGCTGGCACTAGTATCCTCAGGCCAGAGCAGGGAGGAGGCATACCGGCTGGTCCAGTCCCTGGCTACCAGGGCCTGGGAGGGAGAGGCCTGCTTCCAGGACCTGGTGCTCGAGGACCCAGGGGTGTTGAAGGCCCTGGGCAAGGAGGGGGCTCGGGCCTGTTTTGACCCCCAGCAGTACGTAGCGCGGGTTGGAGAGATCTTTGAAAGGCTCGGTCTTAAAGGAGGCGAAAGCGTTGGAAAGGCTTGAACAGATGTACGAGGGGAAGGCCAAGATCGTCTACGCCACAGCCGATCCAGACCTCGTAGTCGTCGAGTTCAAGGACAGCGCCACGGCATTTGACGGGAAGAAGAAAGGAACCATTACCGGCAAGGGTGTGGTCAATGCCAGGACCTCGGTGGTGCTCTTCAGGCTCCTGGAGGAGGAAGGCATTCCCACTCACCTCGTGAAGGTGCTGGACGAGAAGACACTCCTGGTGAAACGATTGGAGATCATTCCTGTTGAGATGGTGGCCCGGAACATCGTGGCCGGGAGCCTCTCCAAGAGGCTGGGGATGCCAGAGGGCGAGCCCCTCCCCCACCCCGTCCTGGAACACTACCTTAAGAGCGACGAGCTGGGAGACCCAATGATCAACCGGTACCACATCAAGGCCTTGGGGCTGGCGTCCGGTGAGGAGATGGACCAGATGGAGTCCTTGTCCCAGAGGATCAACACCATCCTTAGCGGCTATCTCAGGGAACGGGACCTCATCCTGGTGGATTTCAAACTGGAGTTCGGCCGCCACCATGGCCAGGTGCTGCTGGGTGATGAGATATCACCCGACACCTGCCGGTTCTGGGATGCCGGCACCGGGGAGCGCCTGGACAAGGATCGCTTCAGGAGAGACCTGGGGGGAGTGGAAGAGGCCTACCAGGAGGCTCTTGCCAGGATCGAAGGGAGGCCCAGGTCTTGAGGTTTCTTGCCCATGTCAGGGTCATGCCTAAGGCCGAGGTGGCGGACCCCCAGGGAAACGCCGTGTGCCATGCCTTGAACACGCTGGGCTACACAGGGGTCGGGGAGGTCAGGGCAGGCAAGTTCATGGAGGTCATCCTGGAGGCCAAGGAGCAAGAGGAGGCCAGGACCCAGGTGGCCGAGATGTGCCGGAAGATCCTCTCCAACCCCGTAATCGAGGAGTTTTCCTTCGAAATCAGGGCACTGGAACACCGGGGGTGATCTGTTGGCCACGTTTGGTGTGGTTGTCTTCCCAGGTTCAAACTGTGACAGTGACTGCTACCATGTGATAGACCAGGTCGCAAGACAGCCGGTAAGGTATGTCTGGCACCAGGAACAGCACCTGGGGGACTTGGATTGCGTGATACTGCCCGGGGGTTTCTCCTACGGTGACTACCTGCGCACTGGCGCCATTGCCCGGTTTAGCCCGGTCATGAAGGGCGTGGAGGATTTTGCCGCTGGCGGAGGGCTAGTCATCGGGATCTGCAACGGCTTCCAGGTTCTCCTGGAGGCGGGCCTGCTCCCCGGGGCCATGTTGAGGAACAAGAGCCTTCGTTTCCAGTGCCACTGGAGCAACATAAGGGTGGAGAACGCAAATACCCCCTTTACCCGGGCAATGGATAAGGGGACGGTCTTGAGGGTCCCCATTGCCCACTACGAGGGAAACTACTACGCTCCCCCCGGGACCCTTAGGGAACTTGAGGCATCGGGGAGGATCGTGTTCACCTACTGCGACGAAAAGGGCGAGGTCACCCCGGAATCCAACCCCAACGGGTCGGCCAGGAACATAGCTGGCCTTGTCAACGAAACCGGCAACGTCCTGGGGATGATGCCTCACCCTGAGCGCTGTTCCGAGGGCGTGCTCGGCGGCAGGGACGGCCTGGGTGTGTTCATCTCAATTGTCCGGTGGGTCCAGGAGGAGGTGGCTTCATGACCCCCGAGGACATTCTCGAAGCCAAGGCCTGGAGAACCCTGGGGCTAAGAGACAGCGAGTACCAGGAGATCAGGGAAGTCCTCGGAAGGCTTCCCAACTGGGTAGAGGTGGGGATGTTCTCAGTGCTCTGGTCAGAGCACTGCGGTTACAAGCACTCCCGGCCATGCCTCAGGGACCTCCCCACTGAAGGGCCCCGGGTGCTGGTGGGGCCTGGTGAGAACGCAGGGGTCGTGGACATCGGTGATGGCCTGGCGGTGGCCTTCCGCATCGAATCCCACAACCACCCCATTGCCGTGGAGCCCTACCAGGGTGCGGCCACAGGCATAGGTGGCATCGTCCGGGACATCCTGGCAGTGGGGGCAAGGCCAGTGGCCCTCCTGGACTCCCTGAGGTTCGGCGACCCGGGACAGCCCCGGGCCCGCTACATCTTCCAGGGGGTAGTCTCGGGGATCTCCGGCTACGGGAACTGCATCGGTGTCCCCACCGTGGGCGGAGAGGTGTTTTTCGATGACGCCTACGATCGCAATCCCTTGTGCAACGTCATGTGCGTGGGCCTGGTGGACTCAGAGCGGGTTGCATCAGCCAGGGCACGGGGTGAGGGTAACGCCGTAGTACTTGTAGGCGCACTCACAGGCCGTGATGGGCTGGGAGGCGCCAGCTTCGCCTCCGAGGAACTCGGCGAGGACACCGAGGCAAAACGGCCTGCGGTTCAGGTTGGCGACCCCTTCATGGAGAAACTCCTCATCGAGGCGTGCCTGGAGATGCTGGAGAAGGGGGCCGTCTCGGCCATCCAGGACATGGGCGCAGCGGGCATTACCTCCTCCTGCGCGGAGACGGCGGCCCGCGGCGGCTTGGGCATGGATATTGATGTCTCCCGGGTCCCCCTGAGGGAGCCCGGCATGACACCATTTGAGATCATGCTCTCTGAGTCCCAGGAGCGAATGCTCATCATAGCGGAGAAAGGCAAGGAGGGCGTGGTAGAGGCGATAGCCATGAAGTGGGGGCTATGCAGCTCTACCATAGGCACCCTAACCGGGGACGGGATGCTCCGGGTGAGGGAAAAGGGTGAGGTGGTTGGCGAGGTTCCCGCCAGGGCCCTGGCCGAGGAGGCCCCCACGTACACGCCCGAGGCGAAGAGGCCTTCGTACCTCGACCAAGTCCAGGGGTTTGACCCTGAGGGGCTTCCCGTGCCCGCCGATCTCACTGGCGTGCTCCTGGGGCTCATGGAGTCCCCCAATGTGGCCTCCAAGGAGATGGTATGGACCCAGTACGACCACATGGTCAGGACAGACACCGTTGGTGCCCCTGGGGGCGATGCGGCGGTGTTGAGGGTCAAGGGGACGCGCAAGGGACTCAGCCTGGCCACGGACGGCAACGGCCGCTACACCTACCTGGATCCCTGGACCGGGGGTGCCCTGGCTGTGGCGGAGGCCGCCCGGAACGTTGCCTGTTCAGGGGCAATACCCGTAGCCCTGACCAATTGCCTGAACTTCCCCAACCCCGAAAAGCCGGAGGTCTACTGGCAGTTCTGCGAGACCGTCCGGGGAATGGGGGATGCCTGCCGGGCCCTGGGCATACCCGTGACCGGCGGGAACGTAAGCTTCTACAACGAGACTGAGGGCAAACCCATCTATCCCACCCCTATCGTGGGGGTCCTGGGGCTCCTGGAGGACATCGATGCCAGGCTCCCGGCGGGGTTCCAGTCCGAGGGAGACCTCATCGGCCTCCTGGGCCTGAACCTTGGAGAGCTGGGAGGCAGTGAGTACCTGCGCCTTGTCCATGACGTGGTCTCCGGCCGCCCCCCAAGGCTTGACCTCGAGCTGGAAGGGGCGGTGCAGGCGGCCCTGGCCCAAGCGTCAGGCCTCCTGCGATCGGCCCACGATTGCTCCGATGGGGGCTTGGCCGTGGCCCTGGCGGAGTGTTGCCTTCTCGGCCGGACGGGCCCGGTGGGAGCCACGGTGAACCTCAAGGGTTCCATGCGCCCGGACGCCCTCCTGTTTGGGGAATCCGCATCGAGGGTGGTCATTTCCTTTTCCGGGCAGCACCTGCCTGCCTTGAAGGCAGTCTTTGCCCAGGCGGGGGCACCGTTTACGCTGCTGGGCCAGGTGGCGGGGGCCCGCCTTGTGATAACCGGGGATGGCACACTGGTGGACTGCACCGTAGGTGCCCTGGAGGAAAGGTGGCGAAACGGACTTCGATGGGCGGTGTACTCGTGAAACCCAAGGAGGAGTGTGGCGTGTTCGGCATATTCGGGAACCCCGATGCCGCGCGCCTCACCTACTACGGCCTCTATGCCCTGCAACACCGCGGCCAGGAGAGCGCCGGGATCGCAGTGAGCGGCCCGGGGACCGTGAAGGGCCACAAGGGCATGGGGCTGGTATCGGATGTCTTCAACGGCGGCAGGGTCGATGACATTCGGGGGAACAATGCCGTGGGTCACGTGCGCTACTCCACCATGGGCTCAAGCTTCCTGGTGAACGCGCAGCCCCTTGTGGTAAGGTTCCACGGTGGGGGGCTTGGCCTCGCTCACAACGGAAACCTCACCAATGCTGTGAAACTACGGTCAAAGCTGGAAAGGATGGGCTCCATATTCCAGACCACTATGGACACCGAGGTGGTGGCGCACCTCATAGCTAGGAATTCCGGCCAGGGGGTGGATGGCGCCGTAGCGGAGAGCCTCCAGAGCATTACAGGGGGCTACGCGCTCGTGCTCCTCACCGACGACGCCCTCTACGGGGCCAGGGACCCCTCGGGAACGAGACCCCTCTCCCTTGGAAGGCTGGGGGATGCATGGATACTTGCCTCGGAGACCTGCGCCTTTGACACTGTGGGCGCCGAAACCGTCAGGGACATTGAGCCCGGAGAGATGGTGAAGATGTCCGAGGCCGGGCTCGAGAGCTGGCAGGTTGTGACACCCAAGAATCCCGCCCTCTGCATCTTCGAGTACATCTACTTCGCAAGGCCGGATTCCAACCTCCGCGGCCTGAACGTCCACGCCACACGGAAGGCCATGGGCCGGAGGCTTGCCCGGGAGTTCCCTGTCGATGCTGACCTGGTCATGGGGGTGCCCGATTCCAGCGTATCCGCAGCCAGCGGCTACGCTGAGGAGGCGGGGATCCCCTACGAGATGGGTCTTGTGAAGAACCGCTACGTAGGGAGGACCTTCATCCAGCCCAACCAGGGAAGCAGGGCACTGGGTGTGCGTTTGAAGCTGAATCCCGTGCGGAAGGTCCTCCAGGGCAAGAGGGTGGTGCTGGTGGATGACTCCATCGTTAGAGGCACTACATCAAGTTACATAGTACACCTTCTCAAGGAGGCTGGCGCCACCGAGGTGCACCTGAGGATCAGCTCCCCTCCCTACCGCTTCCCCTGCTTCTATGGGATCGACACCGCCTCCAGGGGGGAACTGATCGCGGCCCAAAAGACGGTGGAGGAGATCGAGCAAGTGGTGGAGGCCACATCCCTACGTTATCTAGGCCTGGAGGCCCTCCTTGAGACTGTGGGAGAGCATGACGGCCACTGCACGGCCTGCTTCACCGGGAACTACCCCATGCCCGTTTGTCACGCTGGCAAGTACGCGCTGGAGTGTGGTGCCTAGTGGGAGGGAGCGGCCTGGACTACCTGGGTTCGGGTGTGAATATTGATGCTGGAAACGAGGCGGTCCGCCGGATAGCGGGGCATGCCTCATCTACCTTTAGACCCGGCGTTATCGGGGGCATTGGAGGCTTCGGAGGCCTCTTCTCCCTGGCGGGGGCAGGTTACGAGGGCCCTGTGCTGGTTTCCGGGGCCGATGGGGTGGGCACCAAGCTCAAGGTGGCGTTCGCCATGGACAGGCACGACACCATCGGCATTGACTGCGTGGCCATGTGCTGCAATGACGTGGCCGCCCAGGGTGCCGAGCCCCTCTTTTTCCTGGACTACCTGGCTGTGGGGCGAATGGACCCTGGCCTCGTGGATAGCGTTGTCAAGGGCGTTGCCGAGGGTTGCAGGCGGGCAGGCTGTGCCCTCCTGGGAGGGGAGACCGCGGAAATGCCGGGCCTTTACCGGGAGGGTGAGTATGACCTGGCGGGTTTCGCCGTGGGGGCGGCACCAGCCGGGAAGCTGCTGGACCCCGCCAGGGTGAAGGCAGGGGACGCGCTGGTGGGGCTGTCCTCAACGGGGCTTCACTCCAACGGTTACTCCCTGGCGCGCAAGGCGCTCCTGGAGGAGGGCGGCATGAGCCTGGACACCTACAGGGATGAACTCGGGCGGACCCTGGGGGAGGAACTCCTGGAGCCAACGGCCCTGTACTCGAGCGCCGTCCTCTATCTCCGGGACTCCCACGGCCTTACCGGGGCCGCGCACATCACTGGGGGTGGGCTCATCGAGAATGTCCCCCGTTGCCTCCCGCCGGGTCTCGGGGCAGTCATACGGAAGGGTTCCTGGATGGTTCCGGCCATCTTCCCCCTCATTGCAGGGGTGGGACCGGTGCGGGAGGCCGAGATGTTCAGGGTGTTCAACATGGGGGTGGGCCTGGTGGCAGTGGTGCCTGCCGGGGAGGGCGAGGCAGCCGTGGAGGGCCTGCGGGCCCGGGGCCATGAGGCCCGGATCATCGGCGAGGTCACAGGGCTCCGGGAAGGCCAGTTGCCTGTGACGCTGCTGTAAGGGGTGGCGGCATGATAATCCTGGGTGTACTTGCCTCGGGAATGGGCAGCAACCTCCAGGCAATACTGGACGCACAGGCGGCAGGGCTCCCCGCTCAGGTGGGCGTGGTCATCAGTGATGTCCAGGATGCCATGGCCCTAGAGCGGGCCAGGGAGGCAGGGGTGCCTGCGTGCCTGGTGGACCCTGGGGCGTTTCCCGGTCGTGCTGCCTACGAAGGGGCGCTTGCCCGTTGCCTGGAGGAGCACGGTGTGGACCTGGTGTGCCTTGCAGGCTACATGAGGGTGGTGGGCCGGGTGCTCCTGGACGCCTTCCCCTTGAGGATCATGAACATCCACCCCTCGCTCCTCCCGGCGTTTCCCGGTCTTGACGCCCAGGGCCAGGCGGTAAAACACGGTGTAAAGATGGCCGGGTGCACAGTTCACTTCGTGGATAAGGGGGTAGACACCGGCCCCATAATAATCCAGCGAGCGGTGCCCGTCCTGGAGGGCGATAACCGGGAGAGCCTGGCCCGGCGCATACTCCAGGAGGAGCACATAGCATACCCCGAGGCCATCAGGCTCTACGCCGAGGGGAGACTGGTCGTGGAGGGGCGAAGGGTGAAGGTGCGCCCCTCCCAGGCTGGACATTGAGTTAGGGGTGAAAGGAGGGAGCAGGCGAGCCCCACCAGGCCTCAGCCTGCGTTTCTGCTATGAGAAGGGCACTGGTGAGCGTCTATGACAAGTCCGGCGTGGTGGGCTTCAGCAGGGGCCTCGCTGAACTTGGTTTCGAGATCATTTCCACGGGGGGTACCGCCAGGGCCCTGAGGGACGCAGGGTGTCCCGTCCTGGAGGTGTCCCAGGTCACAGGTTTCCCAGAGATCCTGGGAGGACGGGTGAAGACCCTGCACCCGCGGGTTCACGGCGCCATACTAGGCCTCCGGGAGGACCCGGGTCAAGCACGGGAGATGGAGGCCCACAGCCTGGTTCCCATCGACCTTGTGTGCGTGAACCTCTATCCCTTCCGGGAGGTGCTCCTCAAGGGCGGCTCGCACCAGGAGATCGTAGAGAACATCGACATAGGCGGGCCGTCGATGTTGAGGTCGGCCGCCAAGAACTACCGGCACGTGGCGGTCCTGGTGAACCCCGCCAGGTACGGCCAGGTTCTGGGCATGCTGGGAGAGGGGGATATCCCCCTGGACTACCGGCATGAGCTAGCCTGGGAGGCGTTCAAGCACACCTCAGCCTACGATGCGCTCATAGCCTCCTACTTCTCCCAGGGTGCCATGGAGTTCCCCGACCGCCTGGCACCCTACTACGAGAAGGTGATGGACCTCCGGTACGGGGAGAACCCCCACCAGAAGGCTGCGCTCTACGGATTGGGGATAAGGAGAGGGCCCTCGGTGATAGATGCCCGGCAGCTGCAGGGGAAGGAGCTCTCCTACAACAACATCGCCGACGCCGACGCTGCCCTGGGCCTTGCCAGGGAGTTTGATGCCCCCGTAGCCGTGGCGGTCAAGCACCAGAACCCATGCGGTGTGGGCCTGGGCTCAAGCCCGCTGGAGGCCTACCGCAAGGCCCATGACGCTGACCCTGTCTCCATATTCGGCGGGATCGTGGCGTTAAACCGGGAGGTTGACGAAGGCACAGCCAGGGAGATGTCCAAGGTGTTCCTGGAGGTGGTCCTGGCCCCCTCCTTCTCAGACGAAGCGGCCAGGGTGTTTTCCACGAAGAAGGACGTGAGGCTTCTTGAAACCGGGGACATGGGAAGGCCCAGCCCGGGGTTGGAGTTGCGTTCCGTCGCCGGGGGACTGCTGGTCCAGGAGAGTGACCTCTTGGGGGATGCTGGTGAGTGGAGGGTGGTAACCGATAGGGCGCCCACGGAGGATGAGATGGAGAACCTCAGGTTTGCCTGGGCCGTGTCTAAGCACGTGAAGTCCAACGCCATGGTGGCCGCAGGCGGCCTGGGCACTGTGGGGATCGGAGCAGGACAGATGAGCCGCATCGAAGCAACCCGGATAGCCCTGAGGCAGGCTGGCGAACGTGCGCGGGGCGCGGTGATGGCGTCCGATGCCTTCCTCCCCTTTCCCGACGTTGTGGAGGAGGCCGCGCGCTCGGGAATTCGCGCCTTGGTCCAGCCCGGGGGGTCAGTGAAGGACCCCGAGTCCATCAAGGCCGCCAGTAGGGCCGGGATGGCCATGGTGTTCACCGGGCGGCGTCACTTCCGGCACTAGGACAGGGGGATCGACATGAAGGTTCTCGTGGTGGGTAGCGGTGGCCGGGAGCACGCCATGGCCTGGAAGATAGCCCAGAGTCCCAGGCTCCGGCACCTTTATATTGCCCCGGGGAATGCCGGGACCATGGCAGTGGGGGAGAATGTGCCCGTGGCCGCTGACGACGTGGAGGGCCTGGCCCAGTTCGCCGGTACGAACGGGATCGACCTTACAGTGGTCGGCCCCGAGGTGCCCCTGTCGTCCGGGCTGGTGGACCGGCTTAACGAGGCGGGTCTCCTGGCCTTCGGGCCCACCAGGGCAGCGGCAATGCTGGAGGCCAGCAAGGTATGGTCCAAGGAATTCATGCGGAGAAATGGGATCCCTACGGCAGGCTTCCGGGCGTTTGACAGCCTGGATGGGGCTCGGGACTACGTTACGGGTGGAAGCGGGCCCATTGTGGTGAAGGCTGACGGGCTCGCCGCTGGCAAGGGCGTCACCATTTGCCAGGACCGGGATGAGGCTTGGCGCACCCTGGAGGACCTCATGGGTCACGGGAGCCTTGGTCCTGCGGGCCGCCGCGTAGTGGTGGAGGAGTTGCTCCAGGGCAGGGAGGTCTCATTCCTTGCCTTCTCCGACGGCGAGAGGGTGGTGCCCATGCCGCCCGTCCGGGACCACAAGAAGGCGTATGACGGGGACAGGGGTCCTAACACCGGTGGCATGGGTGCCTACTCACCCCTGCCCGACTGGAGTGAAGACCTGGAGCGCAGGCTCACCTCCATCATGGAGGCCACAGTCAGGGGCATGGCCCAGGAGGGAGTCCCCTTCAGGGGAGTGCTCTACGGTGGGTTCATTCTCACTCCCCAGGGCCCCTTTACCCTGGAGTTCAACGTGAGGTTCGGAGACCCTGAGACCCAGGCCCTCCTCCCAAGACTCAGGTCTGATCTCCTGGACATCCTGGAGGCCGCTGCCCGGGGAGACCTGGACAATGCGTGCCCTGAGTGGGATGAAAGGTCATCGGTGTGCGTTGTGGCGGCATCCCGGGGTTACCCTGGGCACTACGAGAAGGGCAAGCCCATCCAGGGTGTTGGCGGCCCCTTTCTCCCGGGTGTTGAGGTGTTCCACGCTGGCACGGCCCCCGGCCCTGTCACTGCGGGTGGGCGCGTCCTTGGGGTGACTGCCCTCGGCCATGGCCTAAAGGACGCCCGGGAACGGGCCTACGAGGCACTGAGCAGGATATCCTTCGAGGGGATGGTCTACAGGAGGGATATAGGGAGTTCCTAGCCGTGGTGATTCCCGGGAGGAGGGTAAACCTTGAAGGCCTACCAGATTTCCAGGGTGGCATTAATCGCCGCAGCCTACGCAGCCCTTACCGTGGCCCTGGCGCCGATCAGCTATGGGCCAATCCAGGTCAGGGTGTCAGAGGCCCTCACAGTGCTGGCCTTTGTTACCCCAGCCGCGGTGCCTGGACTGTTCTTGGGATGTTTCATAGCTAACCTCGTTGGAGGCTTGGGGCTCGTTGACGTTGTGCTGGGCAGCGCGGCTACCCTGGCCGCGGCCCTGCTGACCAGGAGAATGCCCTCTCCCCTCCTGGCACCCCTCCCGCCCGTCCTGGTCAACGCAGTGGTTGTCGGGGGCTACCTCAGCGTTCTTACACGCCTTCCCTTCATAACCACCTTTCTTTACGTAGGATTCGGGCAGGTCCTGGCCTGCTATGGCCTGGGATATCCCCTCCTCCTCTGGGCAGTGCGCTCGGACATCCTGAGACGCTATTTCCATGAAAATGGTAAAGGAAATGGCAATGAGGGTGGCCAATAAGGTCTGGGGAGGGGTCGAACATGGGGTGGCCCCAGGGGTTTTTGTCTGTATGGCCTGGCCTTGCAGGCGCCTTGGGCACCGGCCTGGGTGTCCTGGCTCTCCAAGAGGTTGGCCCTGAAGACACACTGGCCATAATGGCCCTGGGTGCGGGGCTTTTCCTGTCGTTTCCAAGAAGGTCAACCTTTATGGGCCATCTTCACGCCTCCCTAGGACTCATCGCCCTGTGGGTGTTCGGGCTCCCTGTTGCGCTACTTTCTGTTCTCTTGTCGGTCCTGGCAGTAGCCCTCTCGGGCAATCCAGTGCCCAGCATGGCCCTGGCTGCACGGGGCACGCTCCCGCTGGTCCTTGCGAACCAGGCCCTGGTCCTGGGGGTGCCGGGGGCCCAGGGCCCCACGGTGCTCAGCGCTGCTGTCTACCTGCTAGCCTTCTCCCTTCTGGATCCGCGGTCCACGCAGGGGCCTGCCACGAGGGTCCCCGCCCTGGCCGCCCAGGCTGTCGTATCTGGACTGGCCTACCTAGCCTGGGACAGGCTGGGTCCCGGCGGGCTCTGCCCCATCTTCACCGGGGCTCTCCTGGCCGGGATGGCGCACGAGTACCTCCCGCGCCCCCAGCCGGGTCGCCCCGGGGAGGAGTACCCCCAAGGAGAGCCAGGGGCAGTGAAGTGGGACGACAGGGGAGGCCCATCGCTCTCAGGAGGGCTTGACTCCACAGGTACAGGCCAGGGGGCTGCCGGGGCCGCCTGGCGCTGTCAACGGGCCAACCCTTCATTGCCCCGCTCCCCGGTGGTTATAAGGCTCCTCCGGGAGATTCGCCAGAAGAACAGGGCCAGGATGGCCCTGTGGGACTTTGTTAAGCAGGTTAGCGGCACAGGACAGCCCTCCCCAGTATGCCGGGCCGCCGAGGAGGCCGCCCGCCGTGTGATTCCCGAGGCTTCCCTGGTGCTCTTCCTGCAAGAAGGTGAAAGCTACCGGGTCTACACGGGGGATGGTTCCTTCGCCGGGTTTGTGCCAAGGGGTGGTCCCCCCGCGGAGGCTTGCTCCCTGAGGGCCGTAGTCCACACTAAGGACCTGGCTAGGGAGTGGCCCGAGGCCCCCGAGCCCATCCGGTGTTTTTCCCGGGGCGTGGCCGTTCCCCTGTGCCTGGATGCCGAGACCCTTGGTGCCGTGGGTGTCTACCTCCAGGGCCGCGAGTTCCAGCGTTCGGACATGTCTTTCCTCCGGGATATGGCGGGCTTCGCCTCAATGTCCCTGGCCAACGGCATGCTCCTGGAGGATGCTCACGCAAGCCTCAGGGATCTATCCTCCATGAAGCGCTTCACCGACCAGGTCCTGGAGTCCGTGGGCAGCGCCATCCTGGTGATGGATACCAGTGGAAAGCCAATGCTGGCCAATGGGAAGGCCCGGGAAATGCTGGAGAGCCTCAAGGACTATGTGCCTGGCAAGAACGGAGCCAGCGTGAAGCCACCCCTCATGGAGGTCATGGCCAGGGCCATGGAGAGGGGCGAGGAGGTTACTGTGAACCGCCAGGCCTTCCCGGGTCCAGGCGACAGGCAGTTCCTGAATGGCTTGGCAACCCCCCTGAGGACTGAGGGTGGAGAGGTGATGGGGGCCGTGGGCGTGTTCTATGACGTCACCGCCACCGTGTCCCTGGAAAGAGAGATCCAGCAGGCCGAGAAGATGGCGCTCCTGGGCGAGCTGGCAGCGGGCGCGGCCCACGAGATCAAGAACCCGCTGGCAGCCATAAAGGGTTTTGTGCAGCTCCTGGGCCGGGACCTGACCGGGCCGAAGGCAAGGTACCTGAGGATCGTCTCAGGGGAGATAGACAGGATGACCCGCATCCTTGAGGACTTGCTTCTCATGGCCAGGCCCCAGCCAGACCTGGCAAAGAGCTTTGACCCCAACAGTGTAGTGGGAGATACGTGGGAGGCCTGGAGGGAGCAGTCATCGGCGCTGGGCGTAGACCTGGGTGTCTCGCTCTCAGGGAGCGTTCCTTATGTCAGGGGGGAGGATAGCCAGATCAAGCAGGTGCTGTATAACCTCGTATCCAACGCCCTGGATGCCACCGGAGCCGGGGGCAACATCGTGCTCTCCACCCGGGCATGCCAAGGCTGGGCTGTGATCACCGTGAGGGATGACGGCAAAGGGATTCCTCCCTCTCAGATACAGGCCATCTTCAACCCCTTCTTCACAACCAAGGAGGGAGGTACAGGGCTCGGGCTCTCCGTGTCCTACGGGATCATCCAGGCCCACCAGGGGAAGATGGATGTGGAGAGCTCCCCTGGGCAGGGCACCGCCGTCACCGTGTACCTCCCCCAGTGCAGCCCTGCGCAGGCTGGGGATCTTGACGTGCCGGGAACGGCACGGCCTGTGCAATAAGGGAAGGAGACACGTAATGACGCTGGATGGACTGAATGGCCCACAGAGGGAGGCCGTGACCTACCCGCCCTCGCCCTTGCTGGTCCTCGCTGGCGCGGGAAGTGGAAAGACCAGGGTGCTCACCCACCGCATTGCCCACTACATACGGGAAAGAGGCGTTTCCCCCCCCCAGGTACTGGCAATCACCTTCACCAATAAGGCCGCCGGGGAGATGAAGGAGCGAGTATGGTCTCTCCTGGGAGCCCCCTGCCGGGACATGTGGGTACTCACCTTCCACTCCGCGTGCGCCCGGATACTGCGCCTTGAGGCGCAGTGCCTGGGTTACTCCCCTTCGTTTACCATCTACGACCAGGCCGACCAGACAAACCTGGTGAAGGCCTGCCTTAAGGCCCAGGACCTGAGTGAGAAGGAGTTCGTGCCCGCCAGGGTGCTCCAGGAGATCGGGACAAGAAAGAACGAGTTGGCCGGTCCTGAGGAGGCCCTGGCATCCGCCGAGGGCTACTGGGAGCACCGGGTGGCCCTGGTCTACCGTGAGTACACCAGGAGGATTAGGGATATGAACGCCATGGACTTTGATGACCTGATCTGCCAGGCCGTGAGGCTCTTCCAGGAGAACCCCGGGGTCTTGGAGAGGTACCAGGAGCGTTTCGGGCATGTCCTGGTGGATGAGTACCAGGACACCAATCACGCCCAGTACATGGTGGTCAGCCTTCTTGCCTCGCGCCATCGCAGCATCTGCGTGGTAGGCGACGATGACCAGTCGATATACGGGTGGAGGGGTGCGGATATCAGGAACATACTGGAATTCGAGAAGGACTTCCCCGATGCCCATGTGGTCACGCTGGACCAGAACTACCGGTCGACCCAGGTGATACTGGATGGTGCCAACGCTGTCGTCAGTAACAACTCCGGCCGGAAGCCCAAGGCCCTGTGGACCTCCCGCCAGGGTGGGGAGCCGGTACGGTTCTTCGTGGCTAACCACGAAGAGGAGGAGGCCCGTTTCGTCGCGGACGAAGTGGAGCAAGCCTTCCGCCGCGGTGCGTCCCCGGAACATGTGGCAGTGTTCTACCGGGTTCACGCCCAGTCCAGGGCGGTTGAAGAGGGATTCATCAGGCGGGGCATCCCCTACAGGCTGGTGGGCGGTGTCAGGTTCTACGAGAGGAAGGAAGTGAAGGATGCCCTGGCCTACCTGCGGGTGCTGGAGAACCCCCTGGATGAGATCAGCCTTGAGCGCATCATAAACGTGCCCAGGAGGGGTGTGGGGGATGTCACGTGGCAGGCCCTGGTCAGCCTGGCAAGGCACAGGGGGGAGCCCATCCCGTCACTTCTAGAGGATGAAACCGTAGTCGATTCGTGTTACGCCGGGGCTCGGGAGGGCCTGAGGCAACTGGGCAGGGTTCTGGGGGGCATTTCCCAGGCCAGGGAATCCATGCCCATCCCCCGTGTTCTCGCGGAGGTCCTGGAAGGCACCGGGTACCTGGAGGCCCTGAGAAGGGAAGGCACTCCTGAGGCCATGAGCCGCCTGGAGAACCTGGAAGAGTTGATATCTACCGCCGCTGACTTCGAGGCCCAGAACCCCGGGGCAGGTCCAGGTGACTTCCTGGCCACCATAAGCCTCTTCACCGATATTGATTCCCTGGATGAACCGGCTGATGCCGTCACGCTGATGACCCTTCACTCGGCAAAGGGCCTGGAGTTTCCTGTGGTCTTCATGATAGGAATGGAGGAGGGGCTCTTTCCCCACCAGCGCTGTATCGAGTCGCCAGAGGCCCTGGAGGAGGAGAGGCGCCTATGCTATGTTGGAATGACCAGGGCCATGGACGTGCTCTACATGGTGAGAGCCAGGTCCCGCACGGTTTATGGAGAGTTTTCGCCCAGGACGCCGTCGCGCTTTCTCTTGGAGGTCCCAACCCACCTGGTGACCGGTATGGGGGTAGCACCGGCTACCCCTGCCGCCTGCAGGCCCAAGATGCCCCTCTCTCCTAGACAGGGTGACTACGGGTGTGGGGACAGGGTCAGGCATGCCAAGTGGGGAGAGGGTACCATTGTATCGGTACACGGATCTGGCGAGGACCAGGAGGTCACCATTGCCCTGGAGGGCATGGGCCTCAAGCGGGTACTAGTAAAATACGCTCCTTTGGAGAGAGTCTAGGTAAGGGGTGGTGACCTTGAGGCCCAAAGAGGCGGCCCAGCGGGCCGAGGCACTGAGGGAGACCATCAGACGCCATGACCATCTCTACTACGTCATGGACAGTCCCGAAGCCAGCGATGCGGAGTACGATTCCCTCCTTGGGGAACTCATGAGGCTTGAGGAGGAATTCCCCGAGGTCATAACCCCTGATTCCCCCACGCAGAGGGTGGGGGGAACACCCCTTGAGGGTTTCGGCACTGTCACTCACGCTGTCCCCATGCTAAGCCTGGGAAACGCCTTCGGGGAGGCCGAGATGCGGGCATTTGACGGGAGGGTCAGGAATGCCGTGGCTGATCCCGGGGGCTACGTTGTGGAACCGAAGATCGATGGGCTCTCTGTGACCCTGGTATACGAGAATGGACAGCTTGCCAGGGGGGCTACCCGGGGGGATGGTGTGGTGGGGGAGAACATTACCCAGAACCTCAAGACCATACGGAGCATCCCGCTCGGGCTGCCAAAGCCAGGGGTAAGCCTGCTGGAGGTAAGAGGAGAGGTATTCATGACCCGGGAGGACTTTGCCCGGCTCAACGCTGCCAGGGAGGCTGCTGAGGAGCCCCTCTTTGCCAACCCGAGGAACGCCGCGGCGGGGTCCGCAAGGCAGCTGGACCCAGGCGTGACGGCGGCCAGGCCCCTCAGGGCCGCCTTCTACGAGGTGCGGAGGATCGAGGGAATTCCCCTCCAGCTTCACTCCCAGGGGCTAGAAACACTGAAGACGCTGGGTTTCCCAGTACCCCCTCACGCCATATGCCAGGGCATCGAGGAGATCCTGCAGGTCTGTGCTGAATGGGAGGCGGACAGGCACCGGGTACCCTACGAGATCGATGGCATGGTTGTGAAGGTGGATTCCCTGGAGGTCCAGTCCAGGCTAGGCAGCACCTCCAAGAGCCCCCGGTGGGCAATGGCATACAAGTTCGCCGCGGAACAGGCGGTCACCAGGCTCCTCGGCATAACCATCCAGGTGGGTCGAACCGGGGCCCTTACCCCCACGGCGGAGCTGGAGCCGGTGAGGATATCCGGGTCGACGGTGAGCAGGGCGGGCCTGCACAATGAGGACTACATCAGGGTGAAGGACATTCGCGTGGGCGACTGGGTGATCGTGCAGAAGGCCGGTGAGGTAATCCCCGAGGTTGTCAGGGTACTGCAAGAGAGGCGGACAGGAGAGGAACGCGTGTTCACTATGCCCGGCAAGTGCCCGGTGTGCGGGTCGGATGCCCTTCGCCTGGAGGGGGAGGCAGTCACCAGGTGCGCCGGCATTTCCTGCCCTGCCCAGGTTAGGGAGGGCTTGATCCACTTCGGCTCCAGGGATGCCATGGACATAGACGGCCTGGGGCCGGCAATGGTAGGCAAGCTGGTTGAGGCTGGGCTGGTGAGGGATGTGGCCGACCTCTACAGTCTCACCCCCGCTGGCTTGGCTGCCATTGAGAGACTGGGGGACAGGTCCAGCGAGAACCTGGTCAACGCCATCCAGCGGAGCAAGGACCAGCCCCTGAGCCGGCTGCTATTCGCCCTAGGCATCCGGCATGTGGGTAAGAGGGCCGCTGAAGTACTGGCCCAGAGGTTTACCAGCATGAAGGCTTTGAGCGAGGCTAGTCTGGAGGACCTTACGTCGGTAGAGGAGGTAGGGCCGAAGATAGCCCAGAGCGTGGCATCCTTCTTCCGCCAGGAGCAGACCCGGGACGTGCTGCAACGGCTAGAGCAGGCGGGCGTTAACATGGTCGAGCATGTACAGCGGGCCGGAGACCTGGCGGGGAAGACCTTCGTGTTCACAGGCACGCTTTCCATTCCCCGGAGCCAGGCTGAGGCCCTGGTCAAGGAGAGGGGAGGGAAGACGGGGGCTTCGGTGTCACGCCAGGCGGACTACGTGGTGGCCGGGGAAGACCCGGGATCGAAGCTGGATAAGGCCCGGTCCCTGGGGGTGACCGTCTTGTCCGAGGCGGACTTCCTGGGGCTGGTCAAGGGGTAGATCCAAGGGCGGGGCCGCCATCAGGTCTATGTGCTGCCCCACTGGCTACGGCCTAGCCCTTGTCCATCTCCTCGCGAGTCAGCCTGTGGCCCCTGAGCAGCGATATTTTCCCGGTCCTGGCCAGCTCCAGGACCCCAAACTTGGCCAGGAGGTTCGTCAGGGCGGTGATCTTCTCATCATCCCCGGTCATCTCCAGGATCATCGTGTCAGGACCCATGTCCACGACCCTGGCGCGGAACACCTCGGTTATCTGGAGTATCTCAGCCCTAGCCTCGGCATCAGCCTTGACCTTCACCATGAGCAGTTCCCGGTCGACGGAGGCCTCCTTGCTGAAGTCCCGGACCGTGATGACGTCCACCAGTTTCTCCAGCTGCCGGGTCACCTGGGACAGCACGTACTTGTCCCCCTTGACCACCAGGGTGATACGAGTGATGTCCGGTTCGTTGGTGATACCCGCCGCGATGCTCTCAATGTTGAAGCCGCGCCTGGACAGGAGGGACGAGATCTGCGCCAAGACGCCTGGACGGTTCTCAACAAGCACTGACAGGGTATAGCGCACAATAATCACCCCTGGGGAGTTATTATCATCTTCTCCATCCCTGCTCCGGGAGGCACCATGGGGAAGACGTTCTCCTCCTTGGCAACCCGGAAGTCCATGACCACAGGTCCCTTGTGGGCTAGGGCTTCATCCAGTACGGGCCTGACCTGGGACTTCTCGGTGACGGTGTAACCCTTGATGTCGAAGGCCTCCGCTACCCGGGCGAAGCTGGGGCTCTTATCGAGGCATGAGTGGGAGTAACGGCGATGGAAGAAGAGTTCCTGCCACTGCCGGACCATGCCAAGGCAACAGTTGTTGATAATAGCCACCTTTACAGGGATCTCATACTCCGCCAGGGTGGCCAGCTCCTGGAGGTTCATCTGGAAACTGCCGTCTCCCGATATGTCCACCACCAGTTCCCCGGGATTCCCCACCTGAGCCCCCATGGCTGCGGGCAGGCCGTAACCCATGGTGCCAAGGCCGCCGGAGGACAGGAAGCGGCGCGGCTTGGAGAAGGAGTAGTACTGGGCTGCCCACATCTGGTGCTGGCCAACCTCTGTGGTGACGATGGCGTCACCCCCGGTGGCCTGGAATATCTCCTCTATGACGTACTGCGGCTTCAGCTCCGGGCCGTCTGTGTAACCTAGCGGGTACTTTTCCTTCCACTCCCTTATCTGGGTGTGCCAAGTACCCTCGGTGCCCTGGGGCACCAGGTCCCTCAGGGCGGCCAGGGCCGCGCGGGCGTCAGACAGAACCGGTATATCGACCCGGACGTTCTTCCCGAACTCGGCAGCGTCCACATCAATGTGGACTATCTTAGCCTCCCTGGCAAAGCCCTTGGGTTCTGACGCAACCCTGTCGTCGAAGCGTGTCCCAACGGCAATTACGAGGTCTGAGTGGGACACGGCCAGGTTGGCAGCGGCTGTGCCATGCATGCCCAGCATTCCCAGGAACAACGGGTGGTCGCCAGGGAAGCCGCCCAGGCCTAGCAGGGTTGCGGTGACGGGTATTCGCGCGTGCTCGGCCAGGTTTAGGAGTTCACTGGCGGCCCCGCTGCTTATCACGCCCCCACCGGCGTAGATCACGGGGCGGCTGGCCTTCCTCACCGCCTCCGCGGCCCTTTCCATGAGCGCAGGGCCGGGCGGGGGGGGCAGCCTGTATCCCCTGAGGTTGACGCTATCAGGGTACTGGAAGTCTGCCTCTTGGAGGGTGACGTCCTTGGGCAGGGTCACGAGGACAGGTCCCGGCCGGCCGGTTCTGGCCAGGTAGAACGCCTCCTTAATCATCCTGGGGATGTCCAGCACATCCCTGACCAGGAGGTTGTGCTTGGTTATGGGTATCACTATCCCGTTTATGTCCGCCTCCTGAAAGGAGTCTTTGCCTATCATTGGCAGGGGGACCTGCCCCGCAAAGGCAACCACCGGCACGGAATCCATGTATGCTGTGGCGATACCTGTCACCAGGTTTGTGGCTCCAGGCCCTGAGGTGGATATGCACACCCCCACCCTCCCCGTGGACCGTGCATAGCCGTCCGCGGCGTGAGCGCCCGCCTGTTCGTGGCGAACCAGGATGTGGCGGATAGGGGAGGAATACAGCGCATCGTAGATGGGGAGCACCTGCCCTCCCGGGTAGCCAAACACTGTGTCCACTCCCTCCTTGAGGAGGGACTCCACGAACATCTGGGCTCCGGTAAGAACCATGCGATTCACCCCCATGGATAAGCAGCGAGGATACAAAGAAACCCGCCTTACAAGGGGCGGGTGCTCCGCGGTACCACCCTTCTTCGTTCTAGCCTTACGGATACGGACCTTTAAGGGTACACTTGATACCCCGGCGCGATAACGGGCGCCACGCGGCTCAGCCTACTTGGAGTTCGACCTGCGGCTCAGGGGGGATCTTCATCATCAGCCTGGGTACGCCCTCTCAGCGTCCGGGCGTCTCTCTGGGCCCATTTACTGGTGACTACTCTTCCCGTCACAGCCTTTGCCCTGTTTGGTAGTGATTATACAATGGGGAAGGGTGTCTTGGCAACACCGATCTTGGCAGCGAGGCACCGTCACCGCAGTTGGAAACGCCATTCCGGGCGGCCACCTCCCGTCTTGTGCCCACGCCAGGGAAGGACCTTGCTTGGGTTATCTTTCCAGGATTGCCGGTGCCGTCATAGTACTGCGGGGAGGAGAGTCTTGGCTCAAACGTTCCCACCCACACCGTGACACCATGTGCATGCCCAACGCTGTCAGGATCCCGCGGGCTCGCCTAATGGAAAGCCTTGCCTGCCTGAGCACCTTTCCCGGGGTTGAACCCTTTTATTCGCCCCAGGGGAGTGGGGGAGGATCCCATACCCTTGGAGGCCCGGCTAAGAAGGGATTAGGTCAGGTGCATTGAATTCTACCCTCATCCTGCTCTCAGCAGGGTCCGGACTGGGCTCGGCTGGAACGGGGCCCTTTTCAACCGGCTAGAAGGAGGTTGGTCGCATGTTCGAGGATGTCCTGGCGACGTCCATGTCCCGGCTAGGCACGGAGACAGCCTTTTCCGTGCTGGCTAAGGCCCGGGATCTCGAGGCCCAGGGGAGAGAGATCATACACCTGGAGATCGGAGAGCCGGACTTCTGTACCCCTGGCCACATAGTGGAGGCGGCCGTGGAGGCCTTGAAGAACGGGTTCACCCACTACACCCCTGCCCCAGGCCTTCAGGATGTCAGGGCTGCAATTGCCGAGTACGCTTCCAGGCAGAAGGGAGTCCCTTATGAAGCGGATGAGGTAGTGGTAACCCCAGGCGCCAAGCCCATCATGTTCTTCGCCATACTTGCCCTGGTAAACCCTGGTGAGGAGGTAATCTGCCCTGATCCGGGCTTCCCCATATACTCCTCGGTGGTGAACTTCGTCGGCGGCAAGGCTGTTCCCATCCCCCTTCGTGAGGAGAACGGTTTTTCCGTGGACCTGGATGAGCTGGGGGCCCTGATCTCGCCCAAGACAAAGATGCTCATCCTGAACTCTCCCGGGAACCCCTGCGGGAATCTCCTGCCCTGGGAGGATATGGCCCGGGTGGCCGGCATGGTCCGTGGACGGAACATCGTGGTTTTGTCCGATGAGATATATGACCGGATTGTCTATGACGATGCCAGACCCGTCTCAATAACATCCATGCCAGGGATGAAGGACTGGACCATCGTCCTGGACGGGTTCTCCAAGGCATATGCCATGACGGGCTGGCGGTTGGGGTACGGCCTCATGCACAGGGACCTCGCCTCAAGGATCGCCCAGCTCATGGTGAACTCCAATTCCTGTACCGCAGCATTCATCCAGAAAGCCAGCCAGGCTGCACTGACAGGACCTCAGGATGGGACCGAGGCCATGGTAAAGGAATTCGACAGGCGGAGAAGGATTATGGTGGAAGGGCTCAACTCAATCCCTGGGTTCTCCTGTTCCACCCCAAGGGGCGCCTTCTACGTGTTCCCCAGCATCCGGGGGACTGGCCTGTCCAGCCAGGGAATGGAGGACCGCATGCTCTCCCAGGCTGGGGTAGCGACCCTCAGCGGCAAATCCTTCGGGGGTTTCGGCGAGGGATACCTGCGCCTATCCTACGCGAACTCCATGACAAACCTGGAAAGGGCGCTGGAGAGGATAGACAATTTGGCCAAAGGGCTCTAGTCCAAGGGGTAGGGGCTACCTGTAGCACAGGACCCCTGCGCCTGGCTGGGACATGCCTTGAGGCCTGGGCTCAACCCAAGTCTTCCGGCTGGGAGTCTCCCGGATGGCTCAACATGCTTGGGGTGTGGCGCTGGCCTGTCTCAGCCCTGCCGTGAGAGCACTATCGCCGCTATGCGGAAGACCACGATGACTGCCCCGGAAACCTTGTTGATCCACAAGAGCCCCCCAGCAGTGACCCGGTGGCCTACAAGGCTTACGCCGCCGCTGAGGAGAAGCCACCACAGGGAGGAACCCGCAAGAAAACCCCCACTACGAGCGTTAATGTCCCGGTCCAGCTCCAGTCCGCAGGCGAAGCAACGGCGAAGCCGTTCGCCAGGCGTTCTTGGCACGCGAAACCGTCTTCAGATTATTGACGGATCGTGAGAATGTGATCTGTGGCTTCGAAGCGAACGGGATGTGGCCTGATCCCTCTCTTATTCGATGATGGTCACGCCATACTGCTCCGCTCGTATCGATGGACTGAGTGCTTTGCGCCAGTACTTCACGCAGGCCACGTAGTGGAACGGTAGCCAATACAAGAGTGTGCGCCTTTACCTGTACGGTATCTCATGCCAGTACTATATCAGATGACGGGACCAAGAACCGCCACCTTTCATCCCCCTCCCTCGTCCTACCGAAAGGGTCTTCCCGGCGGCAGAAGATAACGGCCCGACGGTCCCCCCTGGCAACAGGATCCCCGGGGCGTGGCTTTCTTCCCCCGGTCGCTCTCAATCTGATGGACTCTTGGGACGTTTCTACCTCAGCGCCAGTTTCTTGACGGGTTGGAGGATCTTCTGTAAGATTAAGAAGGTAATTCTCTAGCACAAAGCCCTTAGACGCAGGCATTTACCGCTTTTGTCCTAGGCGTCTTGCTCGTGTCGCCGGGGTTAAGCACACATAAACATGGCGAGGGGGAGCAATCCTTGAACAACGGCACATTGACTTTACTGATTGGCCTCGCAGGTCTCTTGTTTGCCATCTTCCTTGCTTCCTCTATCAAGAAGGCTCCCACGGGCACGCCCAAGATGAGAGAGATTGCCGGAGCCATCCACGAGGGGTCCATGGCCTTCCTCAACCGTGAATACCGGGCCCTGCTGGTGTTCCTCATAGTGCTGGGCCTGTTCCTGGCCTGGAAGATCAATCCCCATACGGCACTGGCCTTCCTGTTCGGCGGCACGTGTTCCGTACTAGCTGGCTACATAGGAATGAACGTTGCCACGGCGGCCAACGTGCGTACCGCCCAGGGAGCGACTGTCTCCCAGTCCAGGGCACTGAACATCGCCTTCTCCGGGGGCGCGGTCATGGGAATGTCCGTGGCGAGCCTCGGGATAATAGGGCTCAGCGTCCTCTACCTCATCTTCAAGTCCCCTGAGATCATTAACGGGTTTGCCCTGGGTGCCAGCTCCATTGCCCTGTTTGCCAGGGTGGGAGGGGGCATCTACACCAAGGCGGCGGATGTCGGGGCCGACCTCGTTGGGAAGGTGGAAGCGGGCATACCTGAGGACGACCCGCGCAACCCCGCGGCCATCGCTGACAACGTGGGTGACAACGTGGGCGATGTTGCGGGGATGGGCGCGGACCTGTTCGAGTCATATGTAGGGTCAGTAGTGGCGGCCATGGCCATCGGGATCACCCTATATGACCTGCCCGGGGTCATACTGCCCCTCTATCTCATAACCGCTGGCATCATATCCTCCATGATCGGTATTGCCTTCGTGCGCATCAAGGGAGGGCGCGATCCCCAGGGCGCCCTGCGGAACGGGACCTACGTTGCCGGGGGCCTGACGACCATCGCCTTCTACTTCCTGATCCGGTCCCTCATAGGTGACGCCGGGCTCTTCTACGCCACGGTGGCAGGCTTGCTTGCCGGCATAGCAATTGGCGCCATCACAGAGTACTACACATCGGGGAAGCCCATCGTTACCATAGCTGAGGCCTGCAAGACCGGCCCGGCAACCAACATCATTACCGGGCTGGCCATCGGCATGGAGAGCACAGCACTGCCGATCCTCACAATAGCTGGTGCAGTCCTGGTTGCCTTCCACTTCGGAGGCCTCTATGGTATCGCCCTGGCTGCTGTGGGCATGCTGTCAACCATCGGCATGATCGTTTCAGTGGACGCCTACGGGCCCATCGCCGACAATGCTGGCGGCATTGCGGAGATGGGCGGGATGGACAAAGGGGTGCGGAGGATCACCGATACCCTCGATGCCCTGGGCAACACCACGGCCGCCATCGGAAAGGGCTTTGCAGTGGGTTCCGCAGCCCTGACCGCCCTGGCACTCTTTTCGGCCTACGCCCATGTGGTCGGTTTGGCCAGTATCAACGTGATCCGGGCCACTACCATTGTAGGCCTGTTCCTAGGCGGCATGCTGCCCTTCCTTTTCAGCTCCATGGCCATGAGGGCCGTGGGCAGGGCTGCTTTCCAGATGGTTGAAGAGGTTCGCCGGCAGTTCAGGGAGATCCCAGGCCTCATGGAAGGCACCGCCCGGGCCAATTATGCCCGGTGTGTCGATATCAGCACCCAGTCGGCCCTGAAGGAGATGGTAGTACCTGGCCTGCTGGCGGTAGTGGCACCGCTTCTCGTGGGGTTTACCCTGGGGGCCGAGGCCCTTGGAGGCCTGCTGGCGGGGTCCCTGGTAACCGGTGTGCCCCTGGCCATCCTGATGACCACCGGCGGGGGAGCCTGGGACAATGCCAAGAAGTATATAGAGGTCGGTAACCTGGGCGGCAAGGGCACACCGGTCCACGCTGCGGCGGTAGTGGGAGATACAGTTGGAGATCCCTTTAAGGATACCGCAGGACCGTCCATGAACATCCTCATCAAGCTCATGGCCATCGTTGCCCTGGTATTCGGGGGGCTCTTCGTCTAGACCGCCAATGGCCCATTGCCTGCTCCCATGAGGCCCAGCATGGAGCTGGGCCTTGCCTTTGTGTTCCCGGAACCACCCGTCTTGAGGCACAGCTCAAATCAATCTGGCTGCGCCTGGAAGCAAAAGGCCCACCCCTGACGTACACGCTTGTGGGGGGATCATGGGGAGCCTCATCAGGAGTCCTGGAGAAGCGCGAAAAAGATAGGCAATCGTGGCACTCACCATTGCATCCAGCGCGCCGTGGGAGTAGTCTAGATCTGCCGCACTAATACAAATGCCGCAACGCTCGACCCATGCCTCCCAGAGCAGGCACACGTGGTTAGCCGAATCCCGGTCTTTGTATGCCCTGGCGGAGTCCACCAAGTGTGGAAGGGCAAACAAGAGACAACAGCGTGGGTGTTACAGCCCGAGTTTAACGGAACAATAGTTCGATATCCACTGCCATGTGACTACGTTTAATACTCAGCACTACCGCAAAATCTCCTATAGCCGGAACGGTTTCGGGAGCCTTTGAAAAAACGCTCAATGGTTCGGAAGCCGAAGCGGGTCAGCCTGTCCCTGTGTTCGACCACAACTTTTTTGACTTCGCCCTTACAAGCAGCGTCTATGATCTTGAAGAACTGGCGACGGTTA
>JBFMCS010000001.1 GCA_040754315.1 Bacillota bacterium | reverse complement strand
ACTTGACGCTGAATGACCGAACATTTGTTTGTGAGTGCGGTTACACCGCAGGCAGAGATTGGAATGCCGCCTTTAACATTGAGGCGGAAGCGTTAAGAATCCATACTGGCCGGAGTGGGTTCACGGACAGTCTAAACGGGCGTGGACAGGATGTAAGACTTTTCGGAGCAATCCTGGATGAAGCGTCAAAATTGGCCGAAGAGAGGCGGCCTTCCAAACTTGCGATTTAGGTGGGTTTGGTAAACCAGGCTCCCCATGCGGCATACCTCGTACGGATGCGTGACGGTTCTCTACGGTTACCCCGACAGCAAGTTCCCCAGGTGCACCTCCCTCTTGGTGGCGGGGAAGTACCCTGCCCTGATAGATCCTGGCGCGGGTGTCGAGGTACTGGGGCACCTGGCGTCAAGGGTTGCCACTTTGCTCAATACCCACTGCCACTACGACCACCTGCGCTATAACTACCTGTTCCGGCACGCAGAGCTCCTGACAAACCCCCAGGAGTTCAAGAGGACCAATTCCCTGGAGGACCTCGCAGGCGTGCTCGGAGTTGACCGCTACTTCGGCCCGGGCGCCGCGCGATCCTGGGCCCGGAGGGCCGCCCTGGGAAGCCTGCCGCCCTCCCCCTTCTCATCGGCGGGGCGATACGAGTGGGGCCTGTCAACAGGGTGGGCCAGTGGTGAGTATCCTATGGATGTCGAGTTCAGCCTTGGTGACACCACGGTCATCATGGTGCACGCCCCTGGGCACTCCGCAGGCTTCTGCTGCCCTTACTTCCCCCGGGAGGGAGTGGTCTACACGGCTGACTTCGATCTCACGGCCTTCGGGCCGTGGTATGCCACGGCAGACGGGGACCCGGAGGAGTTCGCCGCCAGCGCGCGCCGGATCGCGGGCATAGATGCGAAGGTGTTCGTGACGGGGCACCAAGAGGGCGCCGTCGGGGCGGCAGAGTTCCGCCGGAGACTCAAAGGGTATCTCTCCGTCATCGACCAGCGGGATGACAAGGTGATACGCTTCCTGGAAGATGGCTTGGGCCCAGAGGAAATGGCCTGCCGGGGGCTGGTCTACGCGCTGAAGTACCAGGAGAGGGATCCCTGGGTGAGAATGTACGAGCGCCTCATGATAGACAGGCACCTCGAAAGGGTGGCGAGATTGAGGCCGGATCTATTGAGCCAGGATGCTTTGGCCCGGATGCTCAAGTCCCATGGGGACCATGGGTCTAATCCCTGGCTCTAGCCGGTGACCTGCCGCCCGGGCTCGCGTACGCTAGTATCCTGTGATCCTTACGGGCCCTGAGCCCGGATTCACGGCCTTTGCCTCCTGGTCTCAAGAACCCGCAGGCGAGCCCTGAGGGATGCCTCTTCCCCCTCCTCGGTCAAGGCGGGGTCCATGAAGCACCTAGAGGTCTCACAGGGGAGTCCCTCACACCAGCCCGAGTGTCAAAACCCCTTCTGGTTTAGACAGCAATCGTACACTGGGCACACGCTGACCCCGGCTTCCGCGGTCCAGTAAGGGTTTCCCTGCACCCTGGTGCAGCCTGGGCTCCTTGTCCATGGCCTCGCAACTGCCACAGTCAAGACCTCACGCGGCGGCGAGGTCTTCATCACTTTTTGGCCTTCACTCCAGGATTCCATTCTCAGGGCCTCCAGCCCGGCAGGGTTTCACCTCTTTCCGGGAAAACCCGGGCTTTGCCATACGAAGTCGCCCCTCCTAATGGTAGCCGCCACCTTGATGTCCTTGATCCTTGCGGGGTCAGCCTTGTGGATGTCCTGGGAGAGTATGGCGACGTCTGCCTGTTTCCCCTGCCTTATGCTTCCCTTTACACTTTCCTCAAAGCCTATGTAGGCAGACCCTATGGTGTAAATGGCGATGGCTTCATGAAGCCCGATCCGGGACTCTCTCACGCTGTGGTTCAGGCAGGAGTGGATGCCCAGCAAGGGGTCTATGGGGGTCACAAAGCTGTCAGAGCCTGCTCCGATGATGAGTCCCTGGTCCAGCAGCCGGCGAAAGGGGTTCTTCCTCAAGGCCCTCTCCTGCCCCAGTTGCCGCTCGTAGGCTTTGTAGTCCCAGAAGTGGTCGAAGGCGGGCTGCATGGCCAGTACCACCCCTAGATCACAAGCCTTCTGGGCCAAGGCGTGGTCGGGGATCTCGAAGTGCTCTATACGGTGGCGCCTGTCATGGCCTGGTGTGTCTCGCAAGGCAGTCTCGTAAGAGCTAAGGGCCTGTTCTATGGCGGCATCCCCCACACAGTGGAGCGCCACCTGCAGGTCAGCCCTGTGCGCCTCCGCCACAAAGGCATCCAGTTCCTCCTGGCGGAAGTAGAGGACCCCATGGGTGCTGGGGTCATCGGCGTAGGGTTCCCTCAGCGCGGCGGTATGGGGTGTGAAGTCGCCGTCCACGAACACGCATCCCCCGATCCGGGGCAGTCCCAGATCGGTAACGGCCTTCACCGACGTGGTCTGGTAGTACACAACAATATCCAGGGGAAGGTGCTCCTTCATCTCGAGCAGGGAGGTTACCTCCGGGTCCCACGGTTGCCTCCGGCCCTCCAAGGCGTGGACAGTGGTCACCCCGTTCATGACACACTTCCTCGTGACCTCCTGGATGGCCCTCTCGCGTTGCTGGGGGGTGAGGAGTCTTGACGCCAGGTCCTGGGCTACATCGTTAGCCTCTCCCCTGATGAACCCCGTCTTCAGGTCCTGGGCAAATAGGGACACGCCGCGACTTGACGCCTCGGATACCACCCGTCCTAGTCCCAGGGAGTTCACCAGGGTGCCGTGGCCCGTGGAATAGATGCAGAACAGGGGTGTACACGGTACAGCCCTGTCCAGTTCCTCCAGGGTGGGCAGGCGGCCTTCCCTCAGGCGAATCTCGTCAATCCCCCAGGTAACCAGCGGCTCTCCCGTGTCCAGGCATTCGCGCTCACAAGATAGTGCCTCCAGGCACTCCTTCACGGATGAGCAGTGCTCCACACTGGGGCGGACCAGGTGGTGTCCTGTCCAGGTGAAGTGGCAGTGGGAATCCACGAAACCCGGCAGGGCGGTTTTACCCTCAAGATCAATGTAGGCAGCCTCGGGGAAAGCCTCCTTAGCCTGGCTAGTGCTGCCCACCAGCGCAAAGTGGCCACCCTTGATGGCCACGGCCTCCGCCTTGGGGCATTCCGGGTCCATGGTAATGATGCTTCCGTTGTACAGGACCAGCGGGTGCTTCAAAGGGCATCTCTCCCCGGAAAGGTAGTTGAAGGGCAACGAAGATGGATGTAGTACTTATGGTGTTCGCCGCATTTTCGCCGGGGACCTTTGCCCGGCACCGTCGCCTGTCTTTTTTCACTTTTTTTACCCCAAGGCGTACTGCCGCCAGCAACGCTAACAGGGAGTGGTTGTGCCTTCCAGGGATTGCCTGCCTGCGATGGGTAAAGCCCAGCTAGTGACCGCTCGATTTACCATAGTAGAGAGTACCAGATCTCCCGGCGCCCAGCTGCAGCAAAGATACCTGGATAGCCGCCGCGACCAGACCCGCGATCAAACTGAAGGGCGGGTTCCTGTTGGAACATGCCGGTTTTTCACGTCCCTTGGCAATCTGGGTTGATGACGACCAGGGGAAGATGGAGTTCTTCAAAGAAGTGCTGGCACAGGGGGTTTGTTTCCCGGGCCAGTGTCTTGTTGTTTCCTGTCACCCCGAAGAGGTCAAGGCCTACCTGTCGGCAAATAACCAGGCCCCCCTGGTTATTCCCTGGCCCGGCCCCCCTTCCGGAGACCGGGCAGTCAAGGATTTCATCCGTGAGAGGTGCCAGGGATCCTGCCCGGGCGAGGTATTCCATGCCTTCTTTGATATGGATGTTGCGCTGGAGAGGTATGGGCCAGGAGGTGCCTTTGACTGGAAAACCCAGGTGGACGGCGCAATGTCGGAGGGTGCCCGGGTCTGGTGCATCTACGATGCCCGCAAGGCCTCCGAGTTCGCCCCTGGGCCCTCCAGCTGGCCCGGTGCCTCGGCGCTGCGCTGGGGGGGAGACCCCAGCCTCAACCCTCCCCTTGTCGCTCTCTTGGGCATCCCAGGCCTCCTCACCAGGGCGGTTACCCTCCTGGGGGGCGATGCGGGGGGTGTCTACCACACGCAGCGAGACCAGTTACGACTGGTGGCAGCTCATGGCTTGCATCCCTCCGAGATAGCCGGCTTCACCGTAGGCCTGCCCGGCGAATCGGATTGCGGGTTTTGGGATACCGCCAGCACTACCTGGCAAGGGGTGGGGGGTGGGGCTATTTGGGTCGGCGCCCGCCGCTCATCACTGGAACCCGGGGCACATAACCTCCTGGAGTACGCAGGAGAAGGCATAGTACACCACTGGAAGAGTGATCCCCTCGGTGGCTTTCACAGGGCAGTGAGAAGCATCGTTGCGCTCCGCCCTGAAGAGGAGATACCCAGCCTGGTGGCCGAGGCTCTGGCTGGGGTCATGGGGGCGGACGCCGCTGAGCTCTACCTTATCGGGGGTGAGGGAAGCCTCATAACCGGGGCCTACCCCGCCGATCTCAAGTGGTCAGGCTCGTGTTTCGTTGACGCTTCTGGCTTGATGCCGTCCTGCTACGTTCTGGGCCTTCCCTTCATCGCAGGAGATACCAAGGAGGCCCCCCCCCGGGCCCCTGCGCTAAATGGCTTGAGCTCCCCGGGCTACCGCTCGTGCATGGCTGTGGCGGTCCGCCATGAGGGCAGGCCCGTGGGGGCCATTCACTGCCACTCCAAGCGAGTGAACCACTGGGGGCCGGAAGACCTGGGCGTTGCCGAGGCCCTGGCGGACATCGTCTCAATGGTCTTGGAGAACTCTAGGCTCCATGCCAGGGTGAAGAAGGAATTCGAAGCCAGTATGCGCCTGCTCGGCACCACAATCGATACCAGGGACCAGTGGCTGGCTGCTCACTCCAGCGTTGTGGCAGGCTACGCGGTGGCCATTGCCCAGGAGATGAACCTGGATGCCGAGGATGTGCGGAGGCTGGAAATGGCCGCCCTGCTCCATGACATAGGAAAGGTGGGCATCCCCGATACCATACTGAAGAAGCCGGGCAGGCTGAAGCCAGAGGAACAGGCAATGCTCATGTCCCATGCTGAGACAGGGGCAGCCATCCTTGAGGAGTCCGGGTCCCCGTTTAACGATGTCTCTGATCTGGTCCTCCACCATCACGAGTGGTACAACGGGCACGGTTACCCGGCGGGTATCACCAAGCCGTCTCGGCTTGTCTCCATCCTGGCCCTGGCCAACGCCTTGGCTGCAATGACTTCACCAAGGCGTCACCGCAGGACCCTCAGCTCCCAGGAGGCCCTGCGGGAGGTTCACCTGGCATCGGGGACCCAGTTCGATCCTGAGGCAGTCGCCGCCTTGCTTAGGCTGGCCGAGAGGGGAGAGATCCCCAGGGTTGACACTGGTGAGAAGGACGGCATGGAGAAACCCCAGGCAGTGGCGGTCAGGGCCGTTCTTAGGGCTCGCGAGATGGGCGCCCTGATGAGCGTGGCGGAGATCCGGACACGCCTAAATGAGCCTGATGAGATCGTGGACGCCATCATGGACACCTTTCACAGGACCCTGGGATACCAGCACTGTTACCTCTACCTGCTGACCCCCTACGGTGCGGTCGTGCGTTCAGCAAGGGGATCGCTGAGCCCCCCCGTGGGACTTATGGTGGATAGGAGTGTTCTTAGGCCAATCCTGGAACCCGGGGGGATAACGCTGGGCCCTGGGCACACCGAAGGAGCCAGGTCCTGCGCCAGCTGCGTCTTGAAGGGGGCCGGTGGCGACTTGGGTGTGCTGTGCCTAGCCAGTGAGGACGACAATGGGTTCAATGAAGCGGATGTGAGCCTCCTTCGCACCGTATCAGGGCATGTAGCCTCGGCCATCGAGACAGCGCAGCTGGTCATCAAGCTGGAGATGGCAGCGGACACCGACTTCCTCACCGGAGCCCACAATCGCCGGTACCTGTCAAAGCGCCTGAGCAAGGAAATATCAAGGGCAAGGAGGCACGGGGGCCACGTCACCCTGGTCTTCATGGACATTGATGACCTGAAGGGGATCAACGACACCCACGGGCACGTTTCCGGTGACCGGGTGCTGCAGGCGATGGCTGCCACCGTGAGGTCTGTCATCAGGGACGAGGATATATTCGCTCGCTTCGGAGGGGACGAGTTCGTGCTGGTGCTCCCGGACACGGACCCCCAGGGTGCCGCCGAGCTCATAGAGCGGATTAGGGCCGCGATATCGGCCACCGTCGTGGATACCCCCGGGGCTAGGTTGCCGCTGCCCACGTTCTCCAGTGGCACCTCAGCCTATCCCACTGAGGTGTCCACTGCCGAGGAGCTGATCCAGGCAGCGGACGCCTGGATGTACCGCAAGAGGCTCATGTCCCGGAGGAGGGTCAAGAACGGCTGACAGGCGAGTCACCTCGGAAAGAGCCAGCCAGGTGCCCAAGCCTACCGGATCATCTCCTTTTTTCCCCGCGCCGGGTGGAGACAGATGGGTGTGGCTCAACGTACTACCTGTCTGCCGGAGTTGGGCAAGCGTTGGGCAACCGCAAGCCCCCCTTAAGTCCCATAATGGAATATGGCACTGCTACTTGTATGCGAGAGCCTTCTCTTCAGCATCAGCACTTCGGTTTGACCGGACTCGCGGCATAACCCCCCTCTTCCCAAGGTCGTAGGTTGGACTCTTCTTCGAGTACCCACAGCCCGTACACAATTCCATCTTCAGATAGGGATCTCGATAAACAACACTACGGCACTTGGGACAGAATTTCACCGGCCTCACCTTCCTTCAAATAATCAAAAATACCCGTTATGCGTTACGCCTTCAGAAGACCTTTCAGCCACGCTCTTGCCTTTGAGTAGTTTGTTCTGATAGTAGAACACCCACTGCCAAAATGGACCCTGTTAAGCCGAGGACAATTCTATGCAAGCAACTTCTCAAGAAGGAGATTGACTATTAGTGCGTGTAGAATATGAAGTTCTTTCTTTCCCAGGAATGGCTGGATTTGCCTGCAAAATCGAAGCATGATCATCTCCGAAGGGAGGGCAAAGCGCTCTGTAATGCGGGGGAGCATTTAGGTTCACATTCAATCGAATTGCCCAGGGCATTTTGGCGAAGGTGTCCCTAGCAGGACTAAGCCCACGCCCAGAGCGATAGCTAGCATTCCTGCAAATTTCGCCGGGAACCCAATGGCTTCGGCAATCTGAACCAGGCCCCGCTTGATAGCCGCCCAAAACGATGGGGATGATCTGCCTGCCTTCAAGCGTCAGGATGGACACGCGGTTAAGGCCCCTCCAGGACAGCACCCGCTGGTCGTAGACAATGGCACCGTGGGGTCTGAACGTGGGCTTCTTGGATTTGTCCCGCTTGTAGGCCTCAGCGGTTTTGCTGATGACACGGATCGCCATCTGGGCGGGGAGCCCGAACTGCTCCCGGATGTCGTAATAGACGAGTTCCTGAAGGCGGATCTTATTGGCCGAATGCTCCCGGAAGGCTGCTTCTGCACTGCGTTGCAGGCGGCGTTGAACCTCTCCATTGCCTCCAGGAGGGCGGCGGACTGTTCGGGCGTGGGCTGGAGTTTGACAAAGAACGCCAGGTTCATGGTTCCAGATGCGGGAAGGGGGGCCGCATTCCTCCCAGGGTCAAAGACCCTGGGCTTCCTGCGGCCGTATCCGTGATTCCAGGGTACTGTACGGTCTTGTTAAGGTGCCGCTAATAGCAGGTAGCCAACGGTAGTCCTGATCGATACGGGCAAGCGTTCAACCCATTGTGCCATCCGCTGCAGAGCACCAATCAGCTTCTCCGCCTTATCCATAGCCACCGAAGCTGATCGCGGCGAGCGCGGAGGATGTGGCCCTCCTTTACGGAGCGCGATGGAGCATCGAACTTGTATTCAAGGAAGCAAAACGCGTCTATGGTCTGGACGTTATCCATAGCGGAAAGAGAGGTCGTAGATGCCCTGGTGCTGGTGGCCATGCTCTCACCTTGGCGGTGAGTCGCCGCATACTGAACTTCTTACGCGAAGTTGCTCCCGATAAAGCCTGTCCCCTCACAAACGGGCGATGGGTGGAACTACTCCACTTCACCGCTGGTCGGTTGCTAGAAAATACCCTGAAGCGCTCAGGAATCACAGAAGACCCGGCCCACCAGCTCCTTTTTCACCTGTCCCGGCGGATCCGGTTCGTCCACTTCCACCAACTCGCGTTCCGGCTGAGGCGGAGTTATGGATGCCACCTGCGTAATCTCCTCGAACGTTTCCGGAGAGTACAGGGCTTACTTCAAGGGCGTTGACGTAAGGTCGTGTTGCCAGATGCACGAATGTCTAACCCTGGGCCATCTGGAATCGGTGGCAAAGGCGCTCTTCGTTCCCTAGATGCCTTGCCCGAGGTGGTATACCGGGGCCCCCCGTCCCATATACATCTTCAGAGACACACCTGAGAGGATGGTAGGGACATGGGTCACGCGAGCCGGAGGGTAAGGCGCTCCCTCAGGAAGGGCCTCAGGCGGTGGGGAAGGGCTCCCTACGATCTTGGCGACAGAACGGGAAGCTCCCGGTTTCTCAAGCAGACCGTTGTGTCCCTGGTGCTGTTAGCCTTGGTCCTGGCTATCCAGGAGTTGCCCCCCAGTGTGGCAGGGGAAACCCGGGATGCGGTGAGGTGGGTGGTCACCCGGGATACGAACTTGGTGACAGCGCTGCGGAGGCTGCCTACCGCGGAGACCCTGGCCCGGGGGGATAAGCCCCTCTTACCCTTCCTCTCTCCCCTTTTAGAGGAAGAGAAGGAACCGGAGACCCAAACCATGAAATGGCCCATGGAGGGCCGCATAATCTCCGGTTTCGGCTGGCGGTCAGACCTGGATACGGGGAAGGATCACTTCCATGAAGGCCTTGATATTGAAGCCCCCCTGGGCACCCCGGTCATGGCAGTCATGGATGGGCAGGTATCAGGGGTGGTGGAGAGCCCGACCTACGGGAACCTTGTCACCGTGCTTCATGGAGCAGGACTGGAGACAGCCTACGCCCACCTCTCTGAGGTACTGGTGCGGAGCCCTCAGCCGGTCAAACAAGGGGACATCATAGGGAGGGTTGGGCAGACAGGGAACGCCCTCACTCCCCACCTGCACTTTGAGGTGCGGGAAGAGGGGGTCCCAGTAGATCCTGCCGCCTACCTGGGCAAGGGCGAGCAAGGGCCGTAGACCGGCCGTGTACATCGGGGAGGTATGTGGGGTAAGGGTCAGGATCAACGGGGCCTTCCTGGTCCTGGCGCTTGGCTTCGTCCTGGCCGGCTTGGGCTCTCACGCCCTGGCGCTGCTACTCTCTATAGCGGGTCATGAGATGGCCCATTTTCTTGTGGCCTCAGGGTTTGGCCACAGGCCCACGGAGGTAGACCTCTACCCCTTCGGGGGTGCCCTGCGCTTTGAGGATGACTGGGGGGATACCGCCGTTGAGGCCGTGGTCGCCTTGGCCGGACCCCTTCACAACCTGGCAGTGTCGGCCTTGGCCTGGTGGCTTTCGGGCATCCCGATCTGGCGGCCTGGCTCCCTCACCTTGTTCATCGAGACCAACCTGGCCATCGGCCTCTTCAACCTGTTTCCTGTGCTGCCCCTGGACGGGGGCCGGGTGCTCAGGGCGATGCTTACCCCCCGCCTGGGCTACCGGGAGGCCACAAAGGTCCTGACTGGCCACGGCCGCTGGATTGCTGCAACCCTGGTGGCCCTGGGCGCCGGGATGGTGTGGACGGGCCAGATGGCTGGGGTCAACCTGGCGGTTGCCGGGGCCTTTCTCTTCATGGCCGCCGGCAAGGAGAGGCGTTCGGCGGCCTTTCTCATCCTCCTGGATGTAGCCAGGAAGAAAGAGGTCTTGCTGAAGAAGGGACAGATGCCTGTAAGGCAGATCATCGCGCACCGGGATGCCCTGGTGGAGGAGGTGGCCAGGGGTTTCTCGCCGGGTTGCTACCACCTGGTGGTTGTGGCTGACGATGACCTAGCGCCGCTGGGGCGCCTATCTGAACTCCAGATCCTCGATGCAATGCTTAACATGGGTGGAGGGGTGTCCCTGGGCCGCCTGCTGGGGCGCTAGTCGCCCAAGAAGAGATTGAGGGCCGCCGGTGGCCGCCGGGCGGCCTGTCAGGCTCTCACGGCACACCTGTGGGACGGGACCGGAAGACCTGAGGCAGCCTTTTTCACTTCCCCACGTTAAGGGCCTGGGGGCATGCCCACCTGCCCTGCCTCCAGGTCCTGGCGTTCCTCCCTAGGGCCTATTCACAGCCGTTCCAGCTCAGCCAGGGCGGGTTCGTAGATACACTTCCCACAGGGATGTCCAGTCGTTCAGGGCGGAAACAGGCTCGCCACAGGCCAGCATCTTTCCCTTCCTATCAGCGATCCTACCCGATGTGCTACGGGCTCGGCTTCAGCCCCGGCGGTCTTTGGACACCTGTTCTGTTTGCTCTTTATCGATAATGGAAGGATTCGTTGTGGCCGGGACAGAAGAATGAAAAGGCCTTCTGCGTGGCGAAAACGGGTCTGCGGGAGGGGATGGGGCTGAGCCAGAAGAATACCGTTCGTTCCGTGGAGCGCGCGCTTGACATAGTCTCCGCCATGACCGAGGTGCCGTCCGGTCAGAGCCTTACGGATCTCTCAAGGAAGACAGGGCTTTCTGTCGCCACCGTCTTCCGGCTGGTCAATACCCTCATGGCCAAGGGCTTTGCGGACCAGGATTGGGTGACGGGCAAGTACCGGTTGGGCTTCAGGATCATAGAAATAGCCGCGGCCCTGCTGGATAGCCTGGATGTTGTCCGGGTGGCCACTCCCTACGCGGAGGAGTTGGCCAGGGTGTCAAAGGAAAACGTCAATCTGAGCGTGATAGACCACGACGAAGCCCTCTGCCTGGTCTCTAAGGAGACGCCCAGCAACTTTCAGGTCAGGATAGCGCTGGGGGAGAGGGTGGCCCTGCATGTGGGCGCGCTGTCCAAGGCGCTCATGGCCTTCCTGCCTGAAAGGGAGATGGACAGGATCATCCAGGAGAAGGGACTTGAAGCCTATACACCAAACACCATCACTGACCCGAGGGCTTTGAAACCCGAAATGGCAAAGATACGCCAGCAGGGCTATGCCTTCTCAGATGGTGAGGGCGTAGTGGGCGCCAGGTCGGTAGCAGCGCCCATCCGTAACCACAACGGACAGGTTATTGCCGCCATAGCCATACTCGCCCCCGCCACCCGGATGGACGATAGGGCTACCCAGGAGTTCACGGAACTCATATTGAAGTATTCGAATGCCATCTCCAGGGAGATGGGTTATCCGGAAGCCCGGGGCCTCCGGGGTTCCTAGGGTGCCCGACGGGCTCCCTGGTAGGAGCCCTGCTCTAAGACTGCCTGGCCTTCTGGTGCCTCGGCAATGAGGCAAGTGTCACCAGCGCCTAGAGGCATGCGCCCTGAAGGTTGTCGCCGCCCCCAGCCGGTTCACTTCCGGACTGGGCTCGGCGAGGTGAGATGCTCGCCCAGGTTTCCCAATGGTTTTGAGTGATCCGGGCTGGGAGTATTGGGGGCCATGGCTGGCAACATGCCCGTGTCCTCCGGGGGAGCCCCGGATCCTCTAGTGTCATGTGGGCTTGACCCCCGGCTGGTTACAGCGCCGGGACCGCATAGCCCTCCTCACTCAGAACCCTTTCCAAAACCTCATCCTCCAGTAGTTCACCCCCCGTCATTTCACCAAAGGCAGGGTTAGGGATGGTGTTTGACGCGCAGGGTCCCGTGGCCAGCCTAGACCCACAGGGCACTCACGTAGCCCGGGGGCCTCCACAGCCTATAGGTTCTTGGGGTGCACCGGAACCGGGGCAGGCGCCGCCAGCCCGCCTCCGTGGTCAATACCAGGAAAATGGGTTATAATCGTACAAGAAGATGACTGGCAGAGGGGGCACAGCGGCACACCGCGCTCTGACATGGTTATACAGGGCCACGACCGGGACAGGCTTCTTCTGTCCGTCACCAAGCCCACTCGCTACCTGGGAAACGAACTCAACTCGGTCCACAAGGACCCCGCTAGCGTTCAGGTGAGGTTCGCCTTGGCATTCCCCGATGTGTACGAGGTTGCCATGTCTCACCTGGGCACCCACATTCTCTACCACGTGCTGAACTCCAGGCCCGATGTCTACGCCGAAAGGGTCTTCGCGCCTTGGGTGGACATGGAGGAGAGGATGAGGGAGGCATCCATCCCCCTGTTCTCACTGGAGAGCTGGACGAAGGCTAGGGAGTTTGACGTGATCGGTTTTAGCCTCCAGTACGAGATGGGCTACGCCAATGTCCTGAACATGCTGGATCTCGCAGGTATTCCATTGCTTGCGTCCGAGAGGGCCAACACCGACCCCTTGATCCTTGCGGGAGGCCCGTGCACCCTCAACGGGGAACCTATGGTGCCCTTCTTTGATGCCATGGCCCTGGGAGAGGGGGAGGGCCTGGTCTTGGACTTGGTTGACGCCTACCTCTCCTGGAAACAGTCAGGGCGCCCCGGTGGCCGCAGGGGGCTCCTTAGTGACCTAGCAGCAATTGATGGGGTGTACGTCCCCTCAATGTACAGGGTCGGGTACTGCAAGGACGGTCGCGTGTCCTCCATTGAACCCGGGGAGGGGCTGCCGCGTACAGTGAGGAAGAGGGTGGTGGAGGACCTGGACATTGCCCCATTCCCCCTATACCCCATCGTGCCCAATATGGACGTGGTACACGATCGAGTGGTACTGGAGGTATTCCGGGGGTGCACCAGGGGCTGCCGGTTCTGTCACGCCGGCTTTACCTGCAGGCCTGTGAGGGAACGCTCACCAGAGACCCTCTTGGACCAGGCCAGGCGTATCCTGGCTGCCACGGGACATGATGAGATATCCCTGTCCTCCCTTTCCAGCACGGACTACTCGGGAATCAAGACCCTTCTTGACCTCCTGGGGGAGTTTGAGGCCAAGGGTGTAGGGGTATCGCTTCCCTCCATCAGGGCGGACGCGTTCTCGCTGTCCTTGGCCGAGCAGGTCCGGAGGGTTCGCAAGTCCGGCCTTACCCTGGCGCCGGAGGCAGGAAGCCAGAGGCTCAGGGATGTCATAAACAAGGATGTTGTCGAGGCGGACTTCCTGGAAGCCGTGGCCCAGGCTTTCCAGTCGGGTTGGAACAGCCTGAAGCTCTACTTCATGGTGGGGTTGCCCACGGAGACAGGTGAAGACTTGGATGCCATGGTGGACTTGGTCAAGAGGGTGCGGGAGATCCACAGGGCCCAAGGGCAAAAGGACCGGCTCCGGCTGACTGTGAGTGCCAGCGTGTTCGTTCCCAAGGCCCATACCCCATTTCAATGGGAGGGGCAGATCCCCCTGGACGAGGTGAAGCGCCGGCAGGAGCACCTGGCCAGGCGGCTGAGAATGCCTGGGGTCAAGTTCTCATGGCACGATGCGGAGGTGAGCTTCCTGGAGGCCGCCCTTTCCAGGGGAGACCGGAGGGTTGCCCGGGCCGTGGAGGGGGCGTGGAGGAGGGGTGCCCGCTTCGATGCCTGGACCGAGCATTTCCGGCTAGACCGCTGGCTGGAGGGCTTCGAGGAGGCTGGGCTTGATCCCGCGTTCTTCGCAAACCGGCCAAGACACTACGACGAGGTGTTCCCCTGGGACCACATAGATGTGGGGTTATCCGAGGAATTCCTCATGAGGGAACACCGCAGGGCTATGGAGGGCCAGAAGACCTCAGACTGCAGGGAGGAGCCGTGCAAAAGCTGCGGGGTGTGTCTGGAGCTAGGGGTTCCCATGGATATCAAGGGAGGAGAGAGCACCGGTGGCTCAGCGCATCAGGGCCCGGCTGAGGAAACTCCATGATGCCCGTTTCATGTCCCACCTGGACCTGAGGAGGGCCCTAGAACGGGCGCTCAGAAGGGCGGGCATCCCTGTGGCCTTGACCCAGGGCTTTAACCCTCACCCCAGGTTCTCCCTGGCCACCGCGTTGCCTGTCGGTGCTGGCAGCGACGCCGAGTACGCTGAGTTCTTCCTCGAAGGGCGACTGGGACCGCTGGAGTTCGCCAAGGCACTCTCGGGATCGCTGCCTCCGGGGATCGAGGTAGCCGAGGTTATGGAGGTGCCCGAGATGGGACCTTCCCTGGAGGCACAGGTTAGGGCTGCCTCGTACAGGGTAAGTGCCCGGTGCGATGAGACGCTGGCGCCTGTGGCTCTCGAGAAGGCCATAGAGGACTTGCTTTCTATGGATACGATTCCGGTGAGGAAGAGAGGGAAGGAGGGTAGGACTCACGATGCTAGGCCTCTTATGCATTCCCTGGAGGTGCTTTCTCTGGATGGAGGCGAGGTGACCATCAGGATGGTCCTGGGGGTGGGGCCACAGGGCACCCTCAGGCCCAAAGAGGTTATGAGTCTCCTGTCCTCCCGGCTGGAGGACAGGATAGACCTGGGTCACATTGATGTGCATCGCGAGGACCTATTGCTGAAGGGCAGCCCTTGTAAGAGCCAGCGAAGTTTTTGTTCTAAACCGCATCTAATGGATGCTTATGAGGAGAGATGAAGTTTGGAAAAGGAGATCTTGGTCAGCGTCGAGCATGATGAGACCAAGGTAGCGGTTCTCGAAGACGGCTCTCTCGTGGAGTACTACATTGAACGCCCCGTTACCCAGAGGGTGGTTGGGAACATCTACAAGGGAAAGGTCGACAATGTGCTCCCTGGGATGCAGGCAGCCTTCGTGGATATCGGCCTTGACCGGAATTCCTTCCTCTATGTCGATGACGCCCTCATGCCCAAGAACGAGGATGATGAGGAAGACATCGGGGAGGATCTCAAGAACCTCACCATCAAGGATATCCTCCATGTGGGCCAGGAGATCATGGTGCAGGTCGTTAAGGAACCCATAGGCTCCAAGGGCGCCAGGGTGAGCCGGCATATCACCCTCCCGGGAAGATACCTAGTGTTCATGCCCAGCGTGGATTATGTGGGGGTGTCCCGGAGGATACAGGAAGACAAGGAGAGAGACCGGCTCCGCAAGATGACGGAAGGCATCCGTCCTTCCGGGGTGGGGCTGATCGTGAGGACGGTCGCCGAGGGGAAGTCCCGGAAGGAACTGGAGAGCGACATGAGTTTCCTCAAGCGCCTGTGGAACAGGGTTCAGCAGCGCTCCAAGAACAGCAAGGCGCCAGCGCTCCTGCACAGGGATATTGGACTCGTCTACCGGATCATTCGCGACCTGTTCACTGAGGATGTGGAGCGCCTCTACGTTGACGACCGGAACGAGAGGGACAGGATACTGGACCTTCTCGATTACATATCCCCCGCCCTTAAGGAACGGGTGCAGCTGTTCAGCCAGAAGGAGCGTAGCCTCTTTGACTTCTACGGGCTCGGGTCCGAAGTGGAGCAAGCGCTGAAGAAGAGGGTCTGGCTGAAGTCCGGGGGCTACCTGGTGATTGACCAGATGGAGGCACTCACAGCCATCGATGTGAACACCGGGAAGTACGTGGGCACAACCAATCTTGCGGATACCGTGTTCAAGACCAATATGGAGGCAGCCAAGGAGATCGCCCGCCAGCTGAGGCTTAGAGACATAGGCGGGATCATAATCATTGACTTCATAGACATGGAGAAGGCGGAGCACCGCCAAGAGGTGCTAAAGGTCCTGGACGAATGCCTCAAGCGAGATAGGACCAAGGCCCACATTCTCGGGCTTACCCAGCTGGGTCTGGTGGAGATGACCAGGAAGAAGGTAAGGCAGGGACTTGAGGCTTCGATGCTGCGGCCCTGCCCCTATTGCCAGGGAAAGGGAAAGGTGCTATCTGAGGAGACCATGGCACGGAAGGTCCGCGAGGAACTCAAGTCCATCCTCAAGCGTTCCGAGAGTGAGGCAGTTCTTATTGAGGTGAACCCTGCCGTGGCCTCCCTGCTGATAGGAGCGGGCGGTTCGAACCTCCGGGAGCTGGAGAAGGAAACGGGGCGCTGCGTCTACATCAAGGGGTCGGATGAGGTGCATATGGAGAGCATTAATCTCAGGGCGCTGGGGACTCGCAAGGAGGTTGAGGAGAAGGCCTTTCCTGTACATGAGGGACAGGTCCTGGAGTTGAAGGTTGAGGAGCCCCACGTATCCAATCCCTGGGACGGCATCGCCCGGGTTGAGGGCTATGTCATCGACATCGAAGGAGGGGGCAAGATGGTGGGGGACCGGGTAAAGGTTGAGGTGACCCGGGCCTTCCGGACCTATGCCAAGGCGAGACTAGTATAGGGTTGACTCAACGCTCGCCCAAGAGTGCACGGTATAGTGCCGGCGCTCTTGCGCTTGCCCTTTTGGCGAGGCGGCGGCAGGTGGACGCTCCCCTGGCAAGCACCTCTTCCTCGTCAATGGTGAGGAGCCTCCCGTCCTTGACTACCTGGATGCCGTCGACCCAGACTGCCTCCACCTGGGCCTCGCTGGCGCACAGGGCCACCAGTGAGGCGCCTGTCCCGGCGTGCAGCGGTGTCATCCTGGGTGCACGGGCGTCCAGCAGCAGGATGTCACCGCGCTTGCCTGGCTCCAGGCTCCCGGTGATCTTGTCAAGCGCTAGGGCCGATGCGCCCCCGGACGTGGCCATTTCTACCGCCTTCGCAATGGGAATGGCCCAGGCTTGCCTCTCCAGGGTGTTCTGGCAGAAGATGGCTGTCCTCATCTCCTCAAGCATGTCCATGTCATCGTTGAAGGCAGGGCAGTCTGTGCCAAGGCAGACCGGGATACCCTGGCGTATCATATGGGCGGCGGGAGCGGCATGACCGGTGGAGGCATGGGATGAGGGGCAGTAGGCCACGCTGCAGCCGGAGGTGGCCAGGAGGTGGAGGTCGCCTTCCTTAAGGTGATTGGCATGGGCCGCCAGGGTCCTGGGGCCTAGTCCTCCCATTTCCCAGAGGTAACCCACGGGGGTCTTGCCGTGGGCTTTCTCTATGACACCTACCTCCTCGTCCGATTGGGACAGGTGCATGTGGATGAGGAGCTCCTCGTCTCGTGAGAGCTTGATGGCTTGCCTAAGCAGGCTGGGAGATACGGTGTCAGTGGCGTGGGGAGCTACGGCCAGGGTGATCCTGGACGTCCTTCCGGTCCAGGTCTCCAGGAAGTCCAGGGTTTTCTCCCAGGTGCTCTCCGAGGGCAAGGGACCACCCTGGTCAATCAGGGTTGATCCCAGTACCGCCCGGATGCCCGAGTCCAGGCAGGCTTGGGCGATGTGGCTCGCGTGAAAGTAGTGGTCAGCTATTGTGGTGGAGCCACTCTTGAGGCACTCGGCGATCCCAAGAAGGGCCAAGGGGTAGATGTCTTCAGGCGCGAGGAGCTGCTCCAGTGGCCACGCCACATCGTAGAGGGCATCCAGGTTAGGAAGATGACCGAGCCCTCTTGTGAAGGCCATCGCCACATGGGTGTGACTGTTTATGAGCCCGGGCATGATAATGCGGCCCTGGACATCCAAGACCTCGCGCGGCTTCCACCTGGCGTCCACCTTGGGCGAGGGACCGACATCCATTATCTGCCCGGCTGTCATCACCAGCGAACCAGGGGCGTGTACCTGTGTCGAGGCGTTCATGGTAATCACGAGCCCTCCGGTTAGGAGGAGGTCAGCAGGTTTCAAGTCCGCTCGGCTCCCTTCCCATCTTGGCGGTTCAGAGGACCTGGCCTGCTATAGTATACGTCTTGTGTCATGGCCTTTCCTCCCAGGGGATGTGTGTCAGGCCGCAAGCCGTCATGGACCACACTGGAGCGCCATCGCTTGGTCCCGTAGTGGTGTCCAAGGCGGGGGTTGCCAGGCTATTGTACTTGCCTGGCAGGCACCAGTTATCCGCCACAGCCGTGAGAGGCAACTACTCATGCGCGTAGACAGCCATCTAGAAGCGGCACGTGCACGCCGAAGCCTTGATCGCAGGTCGCATTAGGTTGAACGGCGCCTTTGGATTTAAGAGGTCACCGGCTTGTCTCGTTCCACTACGCAGACAGGCCAACGTACACATGCAAGTGCTGGTGACGGCCATCGCCTATAATACCGGTTACCTGGGGAAAACAGTTGACCTGCGGGGCCCAATCTAAGCGCCGGCACTAAAACCTCGTTGAGCTAAGGCTCGCCACATTGCCCGTTATCCATGTCCGTGTATCCGGTGCGTCTTTGGCAACTGTCCCCAGGCCAGCGACAACGGCCGTCCCCTTTCGTTGACTTCGGGTGTTCCCCATGCTAAAATGCGAGATGTAGAACCGCTCGGGATGGGTCAGCGAAAAAGGGGAGAGAAGCCCCTTACCCGATCCGGCGAGTCCCTTCAAGGGGTGATCTGGATGTATGCCGTGGTGGAGACCGGAGGAAAGCAGTACAAGGTCACTATAGGAAACGTCATCTGGGTGGAGAAGATCGAGGCTGAAATTGGAGCCAGCGTGGACCTGGAGAACGTCTTGACAGTGGTCAAGGACGATGGGCAGGTCCTCATCGGAACCCCACGGGTTTTCGGGGCTAAGGTCAAGGCAACCATAGTCAATCACGGGCGTGGTCCAAAGATACTGGTGTTCAAGTACAAGTCCAAGACCAACTACAGGAAGCGCCAGGGCCACAGGCAGCCCTTCACCAGCCTGAAGATCGAAGCTATAGAGGCTTGACAATGATTAGCGTGACGGTTCACCGGGATGAGGAGGGCAACATCTCCTCTTTCTGTGTGGATGGCCACTCCGGGTACGCTGACCCAGGTGAGGACATTGTCTGCGCCGCTGTGTCCGCCCTCAGCCAGACCGCAGTCCTGGGGCTGGAGACCGTCCTGGGACTCAAACCTGATGTGAAAAAGAGGGACGGATACCTGGCGGTGGCGGTGGACCAGCCCAAGTGCTGCAGGGTCTTACTGGAAGCCATGGTGCTGGGCCTGAAGGATGTAGCCGGAACCTATCCCCGTCATGTGAAGGTCTTAGACGAAGGTCCGCCTAAGGATAGGGGGTGAACTCATGAACCTGCAACTATTCGCTCATAAGAAGGGTATGGGGAGTTCCAGGAACGGGAGGGACTCCAACGCTAAGAGGCTGGGCGTGAAGTGCCATGATGGGCACCGCGTCAAGGCTGGCAGTATCCTGCTGCGCCAGCGCGGCACCCGTATCCACCCGGGCACCAACGTGGGCATCGGGCGGGACGACACGCTCTACGCCTTGGTTGATGGCGTGGTATCCTACGCGCCAAAGGGCAAGGAAAAGACAAGAGTAAGCGTGATGAAGCTGGAAGCGATCCAGTAGCACATCCAAGGCCATGACTGGTAGGGCTGGCGTTCCCGCTCGGCCTGGGAGGTAGATGTCACTGCTGGGGAAGATGCCCTTCTCGTCACTGGTAGGCCGCCTGTGGGCGGCCTTGGTGATCTTGGTTCTCCTTCTTGCTCCATTGCCCGGGTGGGCCAGGTGGCTAGTGGCCATACCTGGCCTGGCCTGGCTTGGAGGCGAGATCCTCTCCGTGTCCCGGGGGCGTTTTCCGGGGCCTAGGCCTAGACCCATGGTCATGGTCATGGCCAGGTCCATGCGACACTCATTTATGAACCACCTCCAAGTGATATCGGGCTGGCTCCAGATGAACAGGCCTGATAGGGCGGCTTCATACCTGGTTACCGCTTCGGAGAGGATCACAGAGGAGGGAAAGGTCTTCTCCCTCTCGGACCAGCGGGCTGCCGAGGTGGTGCTCGAGGGGCTCTACGCTTTGGCCTGGAAGGGTGTCTCCTACCGGGTACGGGTCAAGGAGGAGGGATTCTTGGGCTGGCCGCTGGAGGCCCTCACCTTTGCCTTGAAGACCGTGGCCGACAAGGCGCTACCTGGCCAGGACATCCTGCTGGAATTGGACGAGGCATCCAGGACGGCTGTGGTGGTGTGCCAGGGCATGGAAATGACCCTCGAGGACAGGAACATGAAAGAGGCCGCTGGCCAGGCGCTGGCTGGGTGGCGGTGGCACTTCCTGGTAAGCAAGGGTGGCGACCCGGAAATCACCCTACGCAAGACGAAGGGCCGGTGGTGGCGCGGTGTTCGTAGATAGAGCGAGGATCCAGGTGAAGGCTGGAGACGGCGGGAATGGCGCTGTATCCTTCAGGAGAGAGAAGTTCGTTCCCCGGGGGGGCCCTGACGGCGGTGACGGCGGGCGCGGGGGCAGTGTCATTCTCGTGGTGGATTCCCGGCTGAAGACCCTGCTGGATTTCCGGAGACGGCAGCACTTCAAGGCTGGCCGGGGCCAGGACGGCGCGGGCAAGAACCGTTCAGGGAAAGACGGGGAGGACCTTATAGTCAGGGTGCCTCCAGGCACTGCAGTGAGGGATGCGGAAACCGGAGAGGAAGTCGGGGATATGGTCCAGGAGGATCAACGCCTTGTGATTGCCCAGGGGGGTAAGGGGGGCCGGGGCAACGCACGCTACGCCACGCCCACACGCCGGGCGCCTCGAACGGCAGGGCCGGGCAAGCCCGGAGAGGAGCGGGTACTCAGCCTGGAACTGAAGATAATCGCCGACGTGGGACTGGTGGGGCTGCCCAACGCGGGGAAGTCCACCCTCCTGCGCCAGGTCACCGCTGCTGATCCCAAGATCGCGCCCTATCCCTTCACCACCCTGAGCCCAAACCTGGGGGTGTTTGGTGAGGGGGAGGAAGCCTTCGTCATCGCCGACATCCCAGGCCTTATTGAAGGGGCTCACAAGGGAAAGGGGCTGGGTCACGAGTTCCTCAGGCACGTGGAGAGGACCCGGGTGCTTCTCCATGTGGTGGATGCCAGTTCCGCCAACCCCGTGGGCGACTACAACACTGTGGAGAGAGAGATCGCTTTGTACAGCCCGGGTCTCCTGGAGAAACCCAGGCTGGTCGCAGCGAACAAGGCGGACCTGCCCGGATCCAGCGAGGGCACAATGAGGCTCCAAGAGGAGCTGGAACACCGGGGCATCCCGGTTCTTCCCATATCCGCACTGACGGGGGAGGGCGTATTCCCCCTCGTGAATGGGCTCAAGCGGCTCCTTGACCAGGACACCCGAAAGGGCTAGGTCGTACGGCTCCGTACCCGGAATGGATGTGCTCTTCAGGGAATTCGAGAGGGTGCCATCCCACTATTGGGACATGGGCGCCTGGCAGCACCAGCGAGGTCTCATGACTGGGACAATTCGCACAACTGAGACGAGCGGGATTCCCCTGCACCCACCTGCCTAAACCCCTATTGAATGGGGGTTTTGCCTTTTCCTCTAGGAATTCGTTCCAAGGCTGGCTTATCGAATATGATAAGACCCTCCGGCCCGAGCAGGCGTGGAGGCACTCACGGGTAATGGCACATTTTTTGCTCTCCTGTTTCGAGGGCAAGAGGCAGACCGTTAGGAGGTAATAGCGTGAGAGTCATGGTGCTAGGCGTCGGAGGAGTAGGTACTGTCATAGCCAAGAAGATGGCAGAGCGTGACGTATTTGAGAGGATTGTCTTGGCGGATCTAGACACGACCTGGGCCGAGCGCCTCGGGGCTCAGATCAACGACACCAGATTTGAGGTGGCCAGGGTCAACGCCGCTGGCGTGGAGGAGATGGCCCAAGCCTTCGCAGGGGTGGACATGGTCATAAACGCTGTGGTGCCCAGGTTCAACCTTCATATCATGGAGGCCGCCCTGAGGGCCCGGGTGCACTACCTGGACATGGCCTCTGACGGGCTGGTGGAACTCCCAGGGAACGTCCACATTGGCAAGCAGTTCTTGTACGATGCCAGGTTCAGGGAGATCGATCGCATGGCGATTCTCTCCATGGGGGTGGATCCTGGCTGCACAAACGTATTCGCGCGTTACGCAGCCGACAGGCTCGACCGGGTGGATGAGATCCTTGTCAGGGACGGTGACAACGGCGAGGTTCAGGGTTACAGGTTCGCCCTCTACTTCTCCCCTGAAGTTGCCATTGATGAGTGCATAGTCCAACCCCCCATGACCTTCAAGGACGGGGAGTTCATCCTGGGTGTTCCCCTGGAGACCGGCATCGAGGAGTTCACCTTTCCTGATCCCATAGGGGCCCTCAAGGTTTACACGGTAGCCCACGAGGAAGTAGAAATGCTCCCTCGAAATATTGGGAAGGGGCTTCGCTACTGTGACTTTAAGTATGCGCTGGATGACCAGCTGGTCCAGGTTCTGAAGACCCTTAACCTTCTGGGCTTGGATAGGACGGAGCCCGTGGAAGTGAAGGGTGTCAGGGTGGTCCCCAGGGATGTCGTCACGGCCCTCCTGCCTAAGCCGGTGGAACTCAGCGGCAAGATCCATGGCTGGTCATGCGTGGGCACCCTCGTCCGCGGGGCGAGGAACGGTGAGGAAAAGGAGTTCTACCTGTACACCATGAACAGCCACGAGGAGGCATTCCAGCGGCTGGGAGTCACCTGCACGGTGTACCAGACCGGTATTCCGCCTGTTGCCACGGCCGAGATGATAGCCGATGGCACTATCAAGGGCTCTGGCGTTGTGTGCCCGGAACAGCTGGACCCGGATCCCTTCTTGGAACGCCTGGCAGAAATGGGACTGGCCATATACATAAGGGAGAGCACTCTAAGGAAGAAGGGGGCATGAGACAGTGACAAAAAGAAGCTACTGAGACCCAAGAGGGGGAGTCGATACCCGCACTTCCATTGTTCGCCCAGGTCTCCTGGCAAATCCAGAAAAGGGGAGGTTAGACCGTGGGCATAGGCACAAGCACCGCTCACATAGTGGACTGGATCATCATAGCCATTTACCTCGCAGGCATGGTCTACGTGGGGGCAGTATGGTCCAAGAGGATCGATGACTTCGAGGACTACATGCTGGCGGGGCGCATGATGACATTGCCCCTTCTGGTTGGAACGCTGATGGCCTCGTATTTCGGCGGGGTCTACATGTATGCGGATGCTGGCTTCTTCTACGCGGAGGGGCTGATAGCTCAGATAGCGTACTACCCACCCTACGACTTCGCTGCCATCTTCCTCGTATTCTTCCTTGTGGCTCGCCTGAGGATACTTGGGGATCTCACGCTGCCGGATGTGCTGGGAAGGTTCTACGGCAACGTGGCCCGGTTCTTCGCTGCTTTGAGCAGCATCTTCTACTGCCTGCCCATCCCGCATCTCATGGCCCTGGGTGTCACCTTTGATGTGTGGCTGGGCTGGCCCATGTGGTTGGGCGCCCTGGTGGGGGGCCTGGTGGTACTAGCCTACACCCTCATGGGTGGCCTCTGGGCGGTGGCCGTCACCGACATGGTCCAGTTCACTGTGATGTGGCTGGGCATGATCGTCGCCCTGCCCATCGCCCTCTACAAGATGGGCGGCTGGAGCCACATACTGGCCATGAACCCTGAGTGGCACCTGGACCCATCGGGAGGCTCGCTCTCCTGGGTAATCATGGCTGTCTACGCCACCATGGGCCTCACTGTCATAGTGGAGCCCGTATTCTACCAGAGGTTCTTTGCTGCGCGGGATCACAAGACAGCGGTCAGGGGTTTCGTTGCCCTGATCACCATCTGGATCCTCATTGACAAGGTCCTGGTGGCCTTCGGGCTGGTGGGCTGGGCTGCCTTCCCCGGGTTCCAGATAAAGCAGGACTACGCCCTCATCACTACGGTATTGACGTTCCTTCCCTACGGGCTTCAGGGCCTGTTCCTTGCGGGGGCGCTGGCGGCCATCATGTCCACCATCGACTCGTACCTACTGGTATCCGCGGCCAACCTGTCCCACGACATCGTGAGAAAGATCTTCCGGCCTACCATGAGTGACAAGTCGGTCCTCAAGCTTACCAAGTGGTGCCTGGTGGGGATGTTCGTGGTCTCGTTCTTCATGATGTTCGTGTTTCCCAGGATACTGCTGGTAGAGGTCCTGAAGTGCGCCGTGCTCACCTCTGTCTGCCTGATACCCATCCTGGGGGCCTTCTTCTGGCCCTTCAGGAAAAGCATGGTGGGCGGGGCCATGGCAGCCCTGGTAGGGTTCGTGTCTGCCTGCGTATACATATTCCTGGTGTTTGCCAAGGGCAGCCTGCTGGAGGGCTGGGACACCTACATCTGGACGGTCCAGGTATTCGGAGCCGAGGTGAACCTGTGGGCTGAGATGGCCATCTACTTCTCCTTCCCCCTGGCGCTCCTGGCCTACCTCATAGGCAACATGTTCGGCAAGCCCATAGACACCAAGGCCCTGGCCCAACGGAAGGAGGTTGCCAGCTGATGGGAACCGCTGACTGGGACTTCAAGGACTACCTGACCGTTGGCGGAGTAGCCTTCATCTTCCTTGTGGTTATGTTCTTCTTCGCGTGGTTCATATACGACCTGAGGACGAAGGTCCTAGATAAGAAGGGCCACGCGGCCCCTGTCCAGGACCCCAGCATTGACCAGGGAGCCACCTGGTTTGACCGGGAGCTCTTCATCCTGGCATTCCTGGGGCCCTTCTTCTGGTACGGGGTGTACTTCATCCTGTACTGGTCCTGCCGGGTGTACAACCAACCCTTCATCGGCGTTGCCTACTGGTGCCTCATCGGCATATATGGTGTGTTGTTCATCATCTACATCACGGTGTCAGAGTGGCAGCACGTAGAGACCGTGTACGACCAGCCCAGCTTCTACCAGGCCATCTTTGGGCACCCCTTGACCGAGCGGCTCAGGCGGGCGAATAACAAGGCCAGCCACGAGGAAGGGGGTGGGCAGCCGTGAAACGGTTAACCGTTGCTCTCCTTTTCCTGTTCGTGGCGGCTGTACCCCTGGCTGCCGCTGCCACCGGTGCCCGCCAGGTAACCTTCGAGTTCCAGGAGATCTGGCTGGACCCCGAGGACATCTATGAGGAGGATGGCACCGTCTATGCCGACGGGTACCTGGTCATGGAGGCGCTGAACCTCGATGAGCTCACTCTTTCAAGCCTTCCTCTCCTGAGGCAGGCGGCGGGGGGCAGCCTGACCATAGAGAACCTCAGTATGACCTACCTGGACGACCAGCGCATTGCCCAGATGGACCCTGGCGGTGACTACGGGTTTGACGAGTACACGGTAAAGATCGCTGCCACCCTGGTCCTGGATGCCACGGCGGCCAAGGCCGTCCTGGGGTTTTCCGACAGGGAGATAGCGAACCTGGAGGACACCTGGGAGGAAAAGGGCGATGAGGTAGTCACTTCCTGGCTGGATGCCATCTATGACGCCTATGACAGGCTCGACTGTGCGTTGGCCTATGAAGACGACCTAGTGCTCTCACCGGAAGACGGCGGCATCTTTGAGGTGGATGTCTCCGGAGGACCGGGAGGGGTTGAGGTGGAGATCCTGGCTGTAGGCTGGGGCTTGGAGGCCCTGGCTGGTCGGCTGTTCGAGGCCTGGACCAATGTGGGTTACTGGATGTATGACCTTGTCCTCTCGGGCACCATAGGCGCGGATGCCAGTGACCTGTACATGGAGACCGCCGTGGCCTATCTGCTGTACGAGTACAGGTACCCCTATCCCGACAACTACACGTGCTGGATCTGGGAGGCCTGCTCCCTTCTTCCCCCGGGGGAGGATGCCGCGGCCATCCTTGGCCACAGTGAAGACTACCTCGAGTACACCGTAGACTATGAAGGGGTACCCACGGGCTGGACCCTCAGGGATGGCGAGGCCATAACATTTGTCATCCCCAGCGGCTGGCAGCCAAAGCCATGGTGGGAGCCCTACGGGCCCACGGAGCTCGCCGCTTCCTGGGAGAGGGAGCAGGGGACCCGTCTCCCCTTCGCCCTGGGAACCCGCAGCGCCCACTACCTGTGGAAGGACAATGTCTTCAATCTTCACGGTCCCATGGACATGGTCAGGTGGAGCCAGGAGCACAACAGCCTGGGATGGGCCGAAGCCAGCGGGATGCCCTTTGGCGCCCCGTACCTTGAGATCGTTCCCGGCAACTACTACTTCCACAACTCCGGGCTCATAGCGGGGAGTATCACCTTCCTGTACATCCTCCTGTTCATTGGGTTATACCTTGTGATCAAGGCCTTCCGGGATCTCCCGAACAAGAACGTCTGACCTGGCGAGGGGGGGGTACGTCTCGACCTCCCCCCTCTTTCACCCGGGGCCAAGGCCGCGGGGCTCGCAATGGGGGGTGTGGGCCATATGGAAACCGTCCTATCGGTGCTCTCTCCTGAGGAGAGGCACAGGATTCACCAGGCCTCCCTGGAAATACTGGCGGAGACTGGCGTGGAGTTTCCCAGCGATACCGCACTTCGATGCCTGGCGGACTCAGGCGCAAAGGTGGACTTCGGCGCTAAGAGGGCCCTGATACCCCCGGGCCTCGTCGAGGAGGCGCTTGGCAGGGCCCCCTCCAGCGTCACCCTAGGGGGCTTGAACCCTGAGATGGACGCGGCCCTGGACGGCAGCTGTTGCCATGTGGGTACCGATGGCTCTGGCAGCTATACCCGGGATTTCGACACAGGGCAGCAGAGGCCGTCGACCCTCAAGGACCTGGTACAGGCCACCATTATCGCCGAGGCCCTGGATCCAGTGAGGATTTACTGGGGGCCGGTAATCGCGGGGGATGTGCCCGCAAACGTCAGGCCCCTGAAGGAGTTCTTCGAGGCGGCCCGGTGGACGGGCAAGCACATCCAGCATGAGATCCACCGCCCCCAGGAGGTGCCATTCGTGTTTGAGGCCCTCCAAGTGCTTACCGGGGGAAGAGAGCAGGCGGCGGCCAGGAGGGTGTTCTCAGTGGTGTGCTGCCCCGTCTCGCCCCTGAGACACGACGGGCCCATGACTGAAGCGGTTATGGCCCTGACCGAGTACGGTGTCCCCGTGGTGCCTCTTCCCATGCCCATGGCGGGGGCCACAGCCCCTGCAAGCCTCATGGGAACCGTCATCGTCAACAACGTGGAGGTACTGAGCTCCTTGACGCTGCTGCAGTCATGCACCCCCGGAACCCCGGTAGTCTATGGGGCCGCTGGGTCTGTCATGGACATGAGACGCGGGACCTTTGCCGCAGGGGCTCCGGAAGAGGGCCTCATAAACGCGGCGTGCGCGGAAATGGCTGGCTACTACGGCCTGCCCAGCATTACCACGGGACTTGTTACCGATGCGGTGGAGCCAGGTGTGCAGGCTTCCCTGGAGAAGGTAACGAACGGCATCATCCCCATGCTCGCTGGGTCCGACGGCGTCATAGGCATCGGGCTCCTCCAGTCCGACCAGTGCCTGTGCCTGGAGCAGATGGTGCTGGACGCAGAGATGTGTCTCCAGATAGAGCGGGTCCAGAAGGGGATAGACACAGGTCCTGGCATGAGCCTCGTGGAACTCATCAAGAGCGTTGGTCCGGGGGGCAACTTCCTGGCGGAGGAGTCTACTTGCCGCCTGGTACGCCTGGGGGAGCACTACATACCCCAGCTGTACCAACGGCTCTCTCATGATGCCTGGGTCCAGGAAGGTAAGCCCGGCATACTCTCCATGGCTAGGGAACGAGTGAAGGAGATCCTCCGGGACCCGCTCCCTGGATTCCTGGATGAATACCAGGTAAAGGAGCTGGAGAGGATTCTCCAGAAGGCAGGGCTGGTACTCTAGACAATACCGGGGGTGCAGCACGAATGGAAGATAAGCCCTCCTTCCTTCGGAAGCTGGAGCAAAGGGAGGAGCATCGCAAGCAGAAGCGCCTTAAGGCTTTCCCGCCCATGACAATCGAACAGCTGTCGCTGTCTGTGGACCGCATACGCCCCCGCTCCCTGAAGGGAGAGGAACGGCGGTTTGCTTTGGACGGCCGCCTGGTACACCTGGAGGTCGTTGGCAACGTGCTCTGGGGGACCCTGGACGACAACACCGGGCGGGTCCTGGTGGAGTTCGAGAACATGATGCTCAACACCACCATCGAGAAGGGCCAAGTGATGCAGGTCATAGGACGGTTGAAGCTCTCCCCGGACAAGAGGATCTTCGTGGAAGCAAGGGGCATAGCCGTGATTCCCCCCGAGGCTCAGGCCTACCCTGGCCTTGCAGGGATACCCCTGGAGGTCCCCGAGCCACATGAGGGTGAGAGGGCTGTGTCTGTCTACTGGCAGGAGGGAGAGCCTGTTTCCCGGGCCAGGCTCTCCATGAGGTACCGGCGCTACCTCTTGATCCCCGCTCTTTTGCTGGTGCTGTCTCCCTACCTCTTCAAGATCTTGCTCTTGGGCCCCATGGGTCCCAGCGTGGGCTTCGTGATATTCGCCTACGTTTTCATAACGGGGAAACAGGTCATTACGGAAACGACACCAGACGCTGCCCCGTGACCCCAATCTTCGAGGGTTGGAGCACATGGATAGGTTCTTAACAATAGTTAGGGAATAATGAGAGAGTACCAAATATTGTGACCCAAGTGGCAGGAGTCCCCTATCTCGCGGCGAAAACCTAGGAAAGCTCCCCCTCTTGTGAGTCCACGAGGCCATGCTTTTGCCTGCCGGTGGCTCGTATGGACGTGGCCGAGCCGGTCATCCTACGTTGGGAGGAGATGGAGGGAATGGATAGCCCCTGGTTTAGGAGCTACGAACCCGGCGTGCCCCCGGCCATCGCCTACCCGGAGCTCACTCTCCACGAGCTGCTGGCGCAATCAGCGGAGAGGTATCCTCACAACACAGCGATGCTGTTCTTAGGCACAAGACTATCCTACAATGAGCTTAAGGGGTCGGTGGAGACATTCAGCGCTGCCCTGGCGGCACTAGGAGTCCAAGAGGGGGACCGCGTTGCAGTGCACCTGCCCAACTGCCCGCAGATGGCGACATGTTTCTATGGAGGGCTGAAGGCAGGCGCGGTGATGGTACCCTGTAATCCCCTGTACACCGAGAGGGAACTGGAGTTCCAGCTGAAGGACAGTGGGTCGGAAACCCTCGTCACCATGGCTAGGTTCTATCCCATGGCCCGGAGGATCAAAGACCGGATAGGCATCAGGAACCTCATCGTCACCGGCATCAAGGAGCACTTCCCTCCCTTCCTTCGCCTCCTTTATACCATCTTCAAGGAGAGAAAGGAGGGAGAACGTGTTCACCTGGAGGAGGAAGACCACTGGCTCGGGTCCCTGATGGCCAAGCACAGGGGGGCTCCTCCACCGGAAGTCAACACGAGGTGCGAGGACGTGGCCTGCCTCCTGTACACGGGGGGAACCACGGGAACCCCCAAAGGGGCAGTATTGTCCCACCGCAACCTGGCGGCCAATGCTGCTCAGACCCGCTCCTGGCTGACGGACTTCGAGGACGGCAAGGAGATCATCATGTCGGTGCTTCCTTTCTTCCACAGTTACGGCATGACAACCTGCATGAACCTGGCGGTGACCACAGGGTCAGCACTGGTCCTGGTGCCCAGGTTCGACCTGAAGATGATACTCCGGAGCATAAACCGGTACAGGCCCACCATATTCCCAGGGGTTCCCACCATGTACGTGGCCATTAACAATGCCCCGGATGTCTCCAGGTATGACCTGAAGTCCATCAAGGCGTGCATCAGCGGGGCAGCCCCCCTCCCCGTGGAGGTCCAGGCACAGTTCGAGCGTCTCACCGGCGGGCGCCTAGTGGAGGGCTACGGGCTCTCCGAGGCATCTCCTGTCACTCACTGCAATCCGGTGTACGGCCACAGGAAGGTTGGGTGTATAGGGATTCCCTTCCCGGACACACAGGCAAAGGTGGTGGACCTGGAGACGGGAGAGGACCTCACCGCGGGGGCCACCGGTGAGCTGGCGGTGAAGGGCCCCCAGGTAATGAGGGAATACTGGCAGCGGCCTGAGGAGACCCAGATGGCCATCAAGGATGGCTGGCTGTTCACGGGGGACATAGCCAGCATGGACGAGGATGGTTTCTTCAAGATCGTGGACAGGAAGAAGGACATGATAATTGCGGGGGGTTTCAATGTCTACCCCAGGGAGATAGAAGAGGTGCTCTATGGGCACCCCAAGGTTAAGGAGGCAGTGGCCGCGGGGGTCCCTGACAGTTACAAGGGGGAGAGCATCAAGGCCTACGTGGTGCTGAAGGAGGGCCAGGCCGCCACTGTCGAGGAGATGCTAGAGTACTGCAGGGAGAACCTAGCCAAGTTCAAGGTGCCAAAGAGCCTGGAGTTCCGGGATGCCCTGCCCAAGACCATGGTGGGCAAGGTGCTTCGCAGGGTGCTGGTGGAGGAAGAGGGGAAGAGGCTCCGAGGTGCGTAAGGCCTGTGGGGCCTGGAAGACTCTGCCTCCCAATGCTTTACAGTCCAGCGAAGAAGAGGAGGAATCTGGGAGCCAACGGCGTAAATACGTAGTACTGGATCCCTGATGGTAGGGAGGAGCGGTTAAAGATAGAAGTCAGCTTCGGGGAACGCGCTAGGGATGTAGGCGGGCCGCCATCCAGAGTCGGGATAATGGGAGGCACGTTTGACCCTATTCATCACGGGCACTTGGTAGCGGCGGAGGCAGTGAGAATCGGGTTAGGGCTCGGTAGCGTGGTCTTTGTACCTGCTAACAACCCCCCCCACAAGGTTGACCGGATCATCAGCCCGGCTTCCCACCGGCTGGCTATGGTGTGGCTGGCCACTCTGTCGAACCCTTGCTTCCAGGTGAGCACCATGGAACTGGACAGGGATGGTGTGTCGTATACCATCGATACCGTGAAGGACCTGAGAGAGGGATTTGGACCCCAGGCAGAGCTATTCTTTATCACGGGAGCGGACGCGGTCTTGGAGATCATGAGCTGGAAGAACGCCCGGGAACTACTGGGGATGTGCCAGTTCGTGGCGGTTACCAGGCCCGGTTACAGCATGGCCGGGATGGAGTCCCTGAAGGACACTCTAGGCTGCCAGCTGTTCACCAGGATCTGCCGTTTCGAGGTGCCGGCGCTGGCAATATCGTCGAGCGATCTGAGGAGAATGGTGAAGGGGGGGAAATCCATAAGGTATCTGGTGCCGGAGGCGGTGTCGCAGTACATTGAGAAGAACCGCCTCTACATGGACGGTTCATACAGCTAGCCGGAAATACTAAATAAGAGGTGACATTTCTTAAAATGACCAAGACTCTGTACGTGGGCAATCTTCCGTGGAATACCTCTGAGGAGGATCTGGCCCAAACCTTTGCGCCTCATTGTGAGGTAGTCAGCTGTAGGATTATTACGGACAGAGAGACAGGGCGGTCCAGGGGGTTTGGCTTTGTGGAGGTCAATGACGAAGAGGCGAAGAAGGCCGTTGACCTCATGGATGGACAGCTGCTTGCGGGTAGGCCGTTGAAGGTAAATGAGGCGCGTCCGCGCCAGAACAGGTTCTAGACAATAGGTTATTCCAACGCCTCCTCTTTCGCTCTCACCGGGCCATGGGGAGGCTTGAATTATTCAGTTCATATGCAGGGTTTTCCCGCAAGAGGTAGAAACCTTCTCCAGGGGGTGCTTCGCAGTAGAAGACCTTGCTGGACTGGCAGCATTGCTGGAGGGCGTTCTTTCGCCCGGGAGGTTCCGCCACAGCCTGCGTGTAAGTGAGACCGCAAGGGTGCTGGCGGAGCGCTGGGGGGAGGACTCGACCGCAGCGGCGCTGGCAGGGATTGTGCACGACTACGCCAGGGATATCCGAGACACGGAGGTGCTAGAGGTTGCCGGCCGCCTCGGGTTGCCAGTGGACGAGGTGGAGAGGGCCTGCCCAGCGCTGCTTCACGGGAAGGTCGGGGCGGCGCTCATCCGAGAGCACCTGGATATCAGGGATCCCGGGATCCTCAGGGCTGTGGCGCTTCACAGCACGGGGGGGCCTGGAATGACCCCGCTGGAGATGATCCTCTACCTTGCGGATCACATTGAACCCGGGAGGGACATGCCCGGGGCCGGGGAGGCACGGGTGGCTGCCACACACGATCTGGGCAGGGCGGTCTTGCTCTCCATGCGAGGAACCCTAGAGTACCTGTTGAAGGAAGGACACGTCATCCATCCCCGCACCATTGACGCATGGAACTGGCTGCTGGGGGAGGGAGAAACAAAAAAAGGTCGGTCTACGTCAACATATGCTGAAAGAGGTCAACCGGAAGAGGGGTCCTAGCATGGCCAAGGCTAGCGGGTGGGAAGAGGATACCAAGATATACAGTACGGCAAGGCGCAAGAAACGCTCAAGGTACAAAAACCTCATCTGGGTCATCCTCGCTTTCACGGCCATTGCCTCGGCTGTGGCGGTGGTGGTGGCGGCCAACAGCCTCTATACCTTCATGACGGGGATAGCGACGGAGGAAGAGGTGGAGATGCCCATTCCGGGGGCGGGTGAGAGGATAAACGTCCTCGTACTTGGACTGGACGGGGGAGTGAACGGCAAGTATACCTTCGGGGCTCAGAGAACAGACACCATGATGCTCCTCAGTCTGGACCCCGAGATGGGCTCGACAGGCATACTCTCCATACCCCGGGACACCCGGGTGCAGATACCGGGGAGGCCGGCGTACGAGAAGATAAACCACGCCCATGCCTACGGAGGGGCCCAGCTAGCTGTGGACACCATAGCAGACTTCCTGGACGTGCCCATTCACTACTTCGTGCGTATGGACTTCCAGGGCTTCGTCGAGATTGTGGATGCCCTGGGTGGCGTGGAGATGGTCATTGAGAGGGACATGGTCTACAGCGACCCTGAGCAGGATCTCTACATCAACATCAAGGCGGGCCAGCAGGTGCTTGATGGCAAGGAGGCCCTGCAGTTTGTGCGTTACAGGGAGTATACCGATGCCGACATCGGAAGAGTCAAGGCCCAGCAGCGGTTCATCGACGCCCTCCTGGCCAAGTTCTTCTCCACCAGGAACGTGCTGAAACTGCCCTCCCTTGCCAGCGACATGTCCAAGTACATCGACACTAACCTGCAGTCCAAGGAGATCTTGTCCTTCGTGGGGTTTGTTGGGCAAATCGAGCGGAGCGGGATCAAGATGGGGATGATACCAGGGAAGGACGCTGTGATAACTGACGGGGGTTACACCCTGAGCTACTGGGTGGCTGACCAGGCCGAGACCCGGCGTATCGTAGATGAGTTGGTCCGGGGGATCGACAGGGAGGCCAACTCCGGGGTGCGGGTGCGCCTTCTGGGAACTCCGGAGGGACAGATGACCATGGAGAAGGTGGCCGAGCACCTAAGGGGAGAGGGCTACCGCGTCTCCACCGGCATCGGCGAGGCGGTCTCCAAGGACAGCACCGAAGTGGTGGTGTTGAACGGGGATACGGCTCTGCCAAAGACCATAGCCCGGTCACTGAGAAGGCTGGACCTGGAACCGGTAATCTACGACAGGCGCTCGGAGAACGCTGAGTGGGATCTTGTCATCACGCTGGGAAAAGATGCCTTGCTGTTGCCAGGGAAGGGAGCGTGACAGTTGGATCCTCTCGAAGTTGCCAGGGAGGCGGCCAAGGCTGCTCAAGACCGGAAGGCCAGGGATGTTATGGTCTTGGATGTGCGGCCTGTGACCTTGATGGCCGACTACTTCGTGATATCCAGCGGGGGCACGCCTGTGCAGGTTAAGGCGATAGCCGACAGGGTCACGGAGAGGCTGAAAGAGCAGGGGCTTGTGTTTCTGCATCGGGAAGGTTATGACCGGGGGCGATGGATTCTCTTGGACTACGGCGACACGGTTGTCCACGTGTTTCACGATCACGAACGGGCCTTCTACAACCTGGAGCGCCTGTGGGGAGATGCCCCACTGGTTGAAATGGAGCCGGAGCCTGTGGAGTAAAGAGCCCCCTCCCGGGAGGCCTTGATCATGAGCGGGATAGGTATTCTTTTGGGCCGGGAGGCACACCCTATCCCCGGGGGTGAGAGTGATGACAGATGTGAGGTGCACGGTGAGAAACTGCGCCTACTGGGGAACGAGCAACGTGTGTGAGGCCCGGGCCATTAAGGTATCCACCGACAGCAGTAGGGGGTACGACATGGAGATAGGCGAGCTGGGGGAGCGAGAATCCACCTCATCCCGGGAGACGCAGTGCGTGACGTTCAAGCCCCGCTGACGTGACCGCCCCTTAGGACGGTCCTATGAAGATTGCTGCTGTGTGGTTGGCCAAGGGGTGCCGGCGAGGAGGAAGGAGGCCGGGGATTGTTATTCCGAGTGGATGAGGCGGTGTTCCGCCTCTTTCCCACTTTCCGGGTAGGGATTGTTGCGGCACGCGGGGCAAGGAACGGCCCATCCACCAAGTCAAGCAAGGAGGCGCTGGATGCTGCCCTCAGGGCAGCCCAGGGCGAGCTGGGTCCCTTGGACCCCCGGGCGCACCCAGCCATCGAGGCCTGGAGGGCAGCCTTTGCCGAGGTTGGCATCAACCCAAACAAGTACCCGTCGTCCATTGAGGCATTGGCCAGGCGGGTGTCCCAGGGAGGCGCGTTGCCCGCCATCAACGCGGCGGTGGACCTGGCAAACTCGGCGGCCTTGACATTCCTTGTGCCGGTGGGCTGTCATGACCTAGGGCGCCTCGAGGGAGACCTGGAGGTGAGGCTGTCCCGGCCGGGAGAGGTTTTTCGCCCCATGGGTGGAGGAGATGCCGAACCCGTGGATGCCGGGGAGGTCGTTTACGGGGACGGCCTGGAGGTCAGGACAAGAAGGTGGGTGTGGCGCCAAGGGGATGGTGCCAAGGTCACGGAGGACAGCGCCGATCTGTTCTTTCCCATAGATGGGTTCGGGGAGAGCACCCTGGATCGAGTAACCAGAGCCCGGGACTACCTTGCGGAGGCAGTGCGGGAACACCTGGGGGGTCACATCACCGTGGGCATGGCCCACCGGGATTTCGCAGAGGTCCATCTCTAGCCTGCGCTACCATAGTCTACCGATGACCAGGATGTTCCACAGGGCTATCGCGGCAACAGGAGCCAGGAGAGGCAAGAAGATGGCCCTGTATACCTTGGCCAGGTCGGCCTTGAAGTACTCCACCGTCAGGATAAGGCAGAGGTGAACAGGGGATACCATGACGCCCATGAAGCCCACCGCGTAGGCTACCGCCCCAAGCCGCACGGCATCTATCCCCGTGCCCAGAAGGTTGATGATAAGGGGGTAGGACAGTGCAACGCAGGCTGGGGAATACCCTGTGAGGAGTCCCGCGACGAAAGGCAGGAAGAACACCAGTATAAGTGGGCTTACCCCAGTACCCTGCATGTACGCGGAGAGGTCCTCCACGGCCCCGCTGGCCTCCATCATGTCCTTCAGCGCCATGACCCCTATGACCAGGAGAAGGGTGCCCGGGGAAAAGGCCCTCCTGGCCACCGAAAGCGCTTTCTTCATGCTATAGCGGTACACGAGCAGCAGGGCTCCCACTACCACCACCAGTGATGTGGCCAGGTGGAGCCCGAAGACCACGCTCAATGCTAGCACAGCAAGGATTGGCCCAGTGGCCTCTGCCAGCGCCAGAAGGGCCTTCTTTCTTTCTGAGTGAGGCGCTGTCTCCTGGGCCGCTACCGGCCTCTTGAGCCCTGAGAAGGCCACGGGTATGCCAGCCAGGAGGGATGCCAGGGATCCAGGGAAGAGTGACTTCACGATGGTTGTCACGGGCACCCCCAGCATCGTAGCGGCCAAGATCATGCCGGGATAGAGGGGAACCGTGTACTCACAAATGTGCCTGTACCAGTAGTTGATGAAGCTCTTCCTGACAGGGCTCACCTCATACTGGGAGCTGACCGCCTCCACGAGGGGGGCCGAAAACACGGCTCCGCCAGCGGAAGGCAGGAAGCCCACCAGAGCGGGCATCATGGCCATGACCGGCCGGTAGTCAGGCACCAGGACCTTTAGGCCGCTGACCATTCGTTTCATAAGCCCCTCGTCACTCATGACCTTCTCCATCACCATAATCAGGTAGAGCGTGGCCATGAGGAGCAGGGTGGGGGCGGCAATGGCGCTAGCCGCCGCTACTGAGACGGCTGTGAGCAAAGCCATGCGGTAAAGGGCTGCCAGGTACGCTGTGGCTGCAAGCATTGCTACGCCAAGGTTAACCTTGAACCGCAGGAGCACCACCATAAGGACAAAGACTGAGGAAACCTTCAGTACTTCCAGGTAGGCCACCTCCCAAGCACACCTTCAAGATATTCTAATGCACCAGGGCTTTATCCTCCTTGCCTCAGAAAACCCTGTGCACTCACCGGGTCTCGCCTGCGTAGTTATGTAGGGGACCTTGGTGAGAATTGGAGTGATGCCAGATGAAGCGGGTGTTCCTGGATCCTGGACACGGCGGGTCTGATTCCGGGGGGGTAAGCAGGAACGGAGTGCTTGAGAAGGACATTGCCCTGGATGTTGCCTTGAGGCTCTCTAGGTGTCTTATCCGGTACGGGACGGTTGTCTCCCTTTCCAGGGAGAAAGATGTCTACGTATCGCTGGCTGACAGGAGTGTAATGGCCAACCGGTGGAATGCTGGGGTTTATGTGGGTATCCACTGTAACACGTCGGAGGATGAGACAGCGCAGGGCACGGAGACCTGGGTTCCTGGCCCCGGCCATGGGTACAATCGCTTTGGTCCCAGCATGGTCTTGGCATATATGATCCAGAGGTACCTTGCGGCCGGTACAGGAAGAAGGGATCGAGGGGTGAAGTTCCTGGATGTCCCTGGGCAGGAATTCTACGCATTACACTCCACCAGGATGCCCTCATGCCTTATTGAGATGGCCTTCATCACCAACCCGTACGAGTCCGACCTCCTGGAAAACCCATGGTACAGGGAACAGACGGCCATGGCCGTGGTGTGGGCCCTCTTGAAGTTCCTGGAGATCCCGCCCTTGGAGGCCTGTGAAGGATGGGGGCTCGGGACGTAGAAGTCTAATTACCACGTCATGGGAAGGGGGTATAACTGTGTTAAGGAGACTGTGGCGGGCACTGGTTAGGGCAGTGTTCGGTTCCGGCGAATCCCCCAAGCGCTCGTGCTGACTGCCGTTGCCGCCCCGGGAGGGCAGGAAAGACCCTAGTAGAGACAAGAAGCAAGCGCGGGCCCGCGTGGGCTCTAACTGTGGGACTCGTGAGGCACAATAGCGGGGGGAGACCGTGTGGACACAAGGATCGTGGCGTTCCAGGGGGAGCGGGGGGCCTACAGCGAAGAGGCCGTCGTCAAGTTCTTCGGTGAGGTGACTGTCATGCCCTGTCCCAGCCTGCCGGAGGTGTTTGACAGTGTGGAGTCAGGCGCGGCCCATGCAGGGCTGATCCCTATAGAGAACTCGTATGCGGGGAGCATTAACGAGAGTTATGATCTCCTGCTGGGCCACGGCCTCACCATATTCGGTGAGGAAATGCTCCTGGTCAAGCACTCGCTCATGGCTCCCGCTGGCACCGGCCTCCACGAGATCAACCGGGTGTACTCGCACCCTCAGGCCTTGGCCCAGTGTGCCAGGTTCATCAGGGAACTGGAGGCCCAGCCTGTGGCGGCTCACGACACCGCTGGGAGCGCTCGCATGCTTTCGGAAACCCGGGAGAAGAGGGCAGCTGCCATAGCCAGCCGCAGGGCCGCGAGGATCTACGGCCTGGAGGTGCTCAAGGAAGATATACAGGATAATCCCGGAAACTCCACCCGGTTCTATGCCATTGGGCGAGGGAGGGAGGAGAAGGGGGAGAGGAACAAGACGGTCCTGGTGGTGATGACGCAGCACGTTCCCGGGGCCCTCTTCTGGTGCCTGGGCGCCTTCGCGTACAGGGGCATCAACATCATGAAGCTGGAGTCCAGGCCTAGCCGGGACAAGCCTTGGGAGTACGTTTTCTACCTGGATGTGGAGGGGCACACCAGTGATGTGCCGGTTCGCCAGGCCATGGAGGAACTGCGGACCAAGACCACCATGCTCAGGGTACTTGGGTCCTTCCCCTCCGGGTCGCCGTGAACAGGGAAGTCATAGAGAGGCTCGAGACGGGTGGCTCTGAGATACAGTTCCAGAGACTTGGTGATCACTACGAGATCATACTGAACGGGGTCTTCATCATGGCCTCGTACAATGGGCGCTCGGAGAGGTCCATGGTAACGGAGGCTGTCAGGGTTTTGGGCTTCGAGCCCGAGAGGGTACTGGTGGGCGGGCTTGGCATGGGGTTTACCCTGGCTCAGGTGCTGTCCTATCCAGGGATCCGGGCTATCCGGGTGTATGAGACGGAGGAGGCCATCATCCGGTGGAACAAGGGGGCCCTGAGGGACCTCAACGGGAAATGCCTGGATGACCCCCGGGTAGAGGTTGTTCATGGGGACTTCCTAGGGGGCATCCAGACGGGGCCTTCATGGGACCTTATCCTGGTGGACCTTGACAACGGGCCTGAGATGACCGTTCGGGAGACAAACGGCTGGCTCTACTCAGCCCCGGGATTGGAGCAAATGAAGGTCCGGTTGAAGATACCCGGTGCGGTGTCTATCTGGTGCCCAGGGCCCAATAGAATGCTGGAGGACCTGTTTGGACAGGTGTTCACCGAGCACTTCTGCTTCACCGAGGAAGACTGTGTGTATGTGGGGGTTAAGAGGCCATAAATACGCTGGGGGTGGCGACTTGGCAGGCGAGATCACACTTGAGGTAGTCCAGATCGAGAAACCCGGTGAGATGAACATGATCCTGGGACAATCACATTTCATCAAGACGGTTGAGGACCTCTACGAGGCGATGGCCAATGCAGGCGGGGGCATTCGTTACGGTATTGCCTTCTGCGAGTCCTCTGGGCCTAGGCTAGTGAGGCACGCAGGGAACGACCTGGAGCTGGAGAGGGCAGCCGCTGAGAACGCCATGAGACTGGGGACAGGACATGCCTTCATCATTCTCATGGACAAGGGCTTTCCCATTAACGTACTCAACTCCATCAAGGCTGTGCCGGAGGTCTGCGGCATCTACTGCGCTACAGCCAACCCTGTGCAGGTCATCGTGGCCCAGACGCCCCAGGGACGCGGCATAATGGGGGTAATTGACGGTGGCGCCAGCGCGGGCATTGAAGGCGAGGAGGATATCAAGGCTCGCAAGGATCTTTTGAGAAGGTTCGGTTACAAGCTGTAGTGAGAGCACGGGCCTGGGAAGTCGAACCCCGGGCCCGTTTTGATTCGCGGTACCGTGAGCAGGGTGCCCTCCAGGGTAACCGGCTTGAATTTGGCAACTGGCTGGCAGTTGACATATTGTAAAAGCGCGTGTTATTAATACTGTTACAAACAACGGGCAGGTAATACCCTGGTAATGGGGAGAAATTGCCTTGCTATCGGCTTGGTAAGCCTTGTCTGGAGGTGTCTATGTGAGTCTCATGTCGAGAAGAAAAGCCAGGTTTGCGGTGCTCATCACCCTTTTGGTGCTGGTGGTGAGTGCCCCGGTGCTGGCAGGAGTAGACGTAACGCTGAACGGCGAGCCGTTGCTCTTCAGTAGTGCGGTTTTGGTGGAGGAAGGCCGGGTCCTGGTACCTGTGGACGCTCTGAGTTACTACCTAGACGGTTCCAGCTCCTTCGATCCGGTGAGCGGTTTCTTGAGGGTGTTTTGCGGCGGGACCGTGATACAGATGAAGGTGGGAGATAAGAAGGCGACTATCCGGGGCGAGACGGTGGAGATGGACGCGGCTCCCGTGGCGCTGGATGGGCGGGTACTGGTTCCCCTCAGGTTCATCGCCGAGGCGCTCAAGATGAAGGTGGCGTGGAACGAAGAACTACGTACAGTAGAGCTAATGGCCGAAGAGGTGGAGGCTGGGGTCAAGCCCTACCCTGGTGAACCAATCGTTTCGTATACACCTGAGGAGTTTGACCTCCTTGTACGCTGTATCAGCTCGGAGGCAGGAAACCAGCCCTTCGAGGGCATGGTGGCTGTGGGTGCCGTGGTGATCAACAGGATGCTTAGCCCTGACTTTCCTGATACCATCAATGACGTGATTTACCAGCCGGGGCAGTTCAGTGTCGTTGCCGACAATCGCATAAACCTGCCTGTCAAGGAGGGTGCGGTCGAGGCCGCCAAGAGGGCACTGGCGGGTGAGGATCCCACAGGAGGCGCGCTGTACTTCTACAACCCGGTCATGGCCCGTGCCAAATTCGTGTTTACCCGGAACGTGCTAAAGGTCATCGGAGACCACCGTTTCTGCGACTAGCCGTGAGGGACTGGGCAGACGCGGCTGGCGTGATACATGTCCATACGGTTCACTCAGGGGATAGTTCAGCAACCCTTGAGCACATTGATAGCTCGGCCCTGTGGGGCCGGGCTGTCTTTGTCATAGTGACAGACCATGACACCATGGAGATGAAGGATCAAGAAGGTTGGAGGGGCCATTACCTTCTTCTTGTGGGTGAGGAGGTGTCTCCTAGGAGGGGAGATCACTACCTGGCCCTTCGCGTGCGTGAGCCCATCGCGTCATCTCTTGGCCCACAAGAGGTGATTGACGAGGTAAAGAGGCAGGGGGGGCTTGGCTTCATAGAACACCCCCATTTTCAGGGCAACTTGGCCTTTGGTGCCAGTGAGAGCCCGTGGCGCGACTGGTCCGTGAAGGGCTTCAACGGGATGTCCATCTTCAACTTCACCACAGACTGGGGCGTGCGGTTGACACACTTCAAGTTCCTGCTGTTCCGCGTGTTTCCGTTCCTGGCGGTTGACATGCCGAATCCCAAGACCATTCAGCAGTGGGACCTGCTGAACAGGGAGCGAAGGGTGGTGGGCATCGGCACCATGGACGCTCACAGGTGGGTCAAGAGGATCAGGGGAAAGGATGTGGAGGCCCATCCCTTTCGCTACTGCTTCAGGTCGGTGAGGACCCACGTGTTGCTGCCCTCGGGGTTCACTGGGGATGTCCAGAGGGACGCGGGGATGATCTACGAGGCACTTGAGCAAGGACGGTGCTATGTGGCCAATGACTACCTCAGGGATTCACAGGGCTTTCGCTTCTCCACCGCGTCCGGAGACCCCATGGGGTCTGTGACAACGGCACCAGCCCGGTTCGAGGTTACAGTTCCGGCGTGGGGGAGAATAAGGCTTCTGAGGGATGGTTTGCCCATTGCGACCGCCTGGGGGCGCAGCCTGACCTTCAATGCGGGTGAGGCCGGCGCCTACAGGGTTGAGGTGTCTACCTGGCACCGGTATAGGCTGAAGCCATGGGTGTTCTCCAACCCCATCTACGTTAGGCCAAGGAACTTTGGCGATACCCCTTCGTCATAATGGGCAAAGGTGCTAAGGGGGTAGTCAAAGTGCTAAAGGGGAAGTACCTTACGGTGCTCCTGGTTGCCCTGGGAGTCGCGGTTCTGGTTCTTGCTGGGGCAAATCCTCCGGTCAATCCTGCGGATGCTACTGAAGGGCCCATGGAGTATGTAGTGACGGTAAGAGGCGTTGGGACCGTTGATGCCAGGCCTGATACGGCCATAATCAGGCTGGGAGTGGAGACGGAGGCTGCCAAGGCCGAAGACGCGATGGAGGCCAACGCAACGGCTCTGAATAAGGTTATCGATGCCCTTAAAAAAGCTGGAGTCAAAGACGGGGATATAGCTACGGGCAACTTCTCGGTCTGGCCTGTCTATCAAGAGCCCCCGCGAACTCTCGTCGATGAAAAGCCCAGTATTGGCACGGCTGGCTACAGGGTGAGTAACATGCTGATGGTGCGCACGACCAACTTGGACACGGTGGGTTTGCTGGTTGATACGGCGACCGCGGCTGGTGCCAATAGGGTTGAAGGTATCAGTTTTGACAAGAAAGACGCTGATGGGGCCCGCGATGAAGCTATGAAGGTGGCCATTAAGGATGCCAGGCGTAAGGCAGATGTCATGGCTGGGGCTGCCGGCGTTAAGATAGGCGAGATCGTCTCCGTCACTGAGGAAGGTAGTGGATATGGGATCATGAGAACGGAGAGGATATCTGTCGCTATGGATACAACCATCATACCGGGGGATATGGAATTCACCAGTATAGTTGTGGTGGTCTACCGGTTTACAGAGTAAAGAGGCTGTCTTGACTTTGACTACCAGCGCTCGCCAGCGCTCGGGCCTCGATTGACTTTGATGGCCAAGTGAGCTATAATCGGAAGTGCTGTGAGAAGCGAGATAGGGTTTAGGTGGGGCCGTAGCTCAGCTGGGAGAGCGCATGAATGGCATTCATGAGGCCAGGGGTTCGATCCCCCTCGGCTCCACCAAATAATCTACCATCTATTGATACAGAGAATTTTAGCGGTGGGTGGTTTTGTTTTGCGTCTAAAATGCAGTATTCAAGCCATTTTCGCGTAAGTGCGAAATGGCTTATATTATGATTGTTGCGTCCAACTTCTTTGAGTTGGCCTTAGCGGTCGCCATTTCACTGTTTGATGCGACATCGCATGTGGCGCTGGCGACCATCGTAGGAGTGCTTGTTGAAGTGCCTGTTATGTTGACGCTGGTGCGAATAGCCAATATAACCAGTCATTGGTTTATGGAGGAAAAGCAACATGGATAAATCCTAATTTGAGTGGAAGACCTGCATCAGGTATTGGACATCCTGGCGAACCGGTACTGCCCGGTAATCAAGAAACTGAAATCTTCCAACCGTCGCTATCTGGAGTTTGTGTCTTCTTTGGATGTGAACTGGCGCATATGATCCTTTCTCATCATGGGCAAAAAGATTGGGGGTCACCGGAAATACCACGGACATTTGCCGCGTTCGCCCTGTTCCATGCCGACTTGTGCCGGCGAGGCTGAATCAGTTCGCGCAGGTGGCGGGCAGGGGGGCGAAGGCGGACGGCTGGACGGAATGGGACCGCCTGCTGGAGCGGGATGTCTTTCTGGGCATGGCGGAATAACAGTAGTGGTGGTGGGGACATGAAAGAAATATTTGTACGAACCACTGAAACGCTGAAATTAACTTGGATAATGTATTGCTAATCGTTATACAATAGAATATAATAAAGAAAAAGGAAAGGTGGGACTATTATGGCTATTAAAACGGCAAATGTCCTCGCTCGCGTTGAACCTGAAATAAAAGAAAAAGCGGAAGCCATCATGTCAAAGCTGGGAGTTCCGGCTTCCGTCGTAATCAATATGCTCTATAAGCAAATTGTTATGACCAAGAGCATTCCGTTTCCCCTGTCGCTTCCTGCTGTTCCGAAGGCGCTGGATGAAATGGACGCCACCGCATTTGACGCAATCATGCAAAACGGTTTGAATGAAGCAAAATCTGATCGTTCCCGTCCCGCTTCTGAGGTGCTTGCAGATTTAAGACGGGGATTGTAATTTATGGCAGATAGAACGTATCTGGTTAAAATCACTGCACAGGCAGAGGGACAGCTGCAAGAAATCATAAAATACATTGCCTCAGAGTTAAAAGCTCCGAAAGCCGCCCTGCGCTTACTCGACGATATAGAACGCTCGATTTTATCGCTTTCGCAGCTTCCGCATCGGGTTGCGCTAATTGAAGAAGAACCGTGGCATAACTACGGTATCCGCAAAATGCCTGAAAAAAACTTTCTCATTTACTTTTGGATTGACGAAGAAAATCGCAGGGTACAAGTTACTGCCGTTATTTATGCTAAACGTGACCAACTAAGTCAGCTTTCGCAGATGGATATGGAGTAAAATACCGCATATTATGAAAGCATAATTATTAAGCGGAAACCGGAATTGAGCCCCGTCTATGACATTGATCGCAAGCGAAAACCCTCCGCGTGGAAGACTCCGGTGAGTTCACCACCAGGCACAAGCTGGCCCTTCTCACTCTTGCCGTTACCTTTATCATGTTGCCCATTGGAATGGCCAAGCTCGGGTGGTGGATAAACGAATTGGTGGCCTTGTTCCTTGCCATGGCCATTATCGGGGGAATGCTGGGCGGTCTTGGGATCAACCAGGTGTTCGAGAAGTTCGTTGAGGGTGCCCGGGAGATGGTGTACGCTGCAATCATCGTTGCCTTCGCCCGGGGCATACTGGTAGTCCTCACGGACGGGCGCATCCTTGACACCATAATACGGGCGCTGTCCATCCCGCTCCAGAACATGCCCCTGCACCTCTCCGCGGTTGGGATGATGCTCGTCCAGTCGGCCATCAACTTCATCATACCCTCCGGCAGTGGCCAAGCCGCAGTGACCATGCCCATACTGGCACCCTTGAGCGACCTCATCGGCTTGACTCGCCAGACAGCGGTCCTAGCCTACCAGATCGGGGACGGCTTCTCCAACATCCTCTGGCCCACATCTGGTTACTTCATGGGTGCCCTGGCGGTGGCAGGTGTACCCTGGGACCGGTGGTTCCGGTGGATCCTGCCGCTCTTCGGCCTGTGGTACATCGTTAACATTGTGTTCATGGTAATCGCGGTCTCCATAGGGTTTGGCCCCTTCTAAGACACAGGGGTCCTGGCCGGATCGCCTCTCGCTGGCGCCCAGGCCAGGATCCTATAGGTGGAGGGTGCGCCACAGGGCCAGGGAAGGTCTTGGCGAAAAGGGGAGAGGGGAATGGACAGAGACCATGTGGCCCGTGCCCTAGCCTGCTTGGATGAGGGTGAACTCATGTGGCTCTCGCAGAAACTGATATCCATACCGAGCTACCACGGCTTGGAGGACCCCGAGAAGGACGTGGCGGAATTCGCCAGGGACTACCTGAAAAGTAACGGCGTTAGCGCTGAGAAGGTTGACGTGCTCGGCTGCAGGGGTAATGTTATAGCTGCCTTGGGGGACAACACTGGAGGTTCCACCCTGATGCTCAACGGTCACCTGGACACCGTTGGGGTCGAGAACATGACAATAGACCCCTTCGAGGGTTTTAGCAAGGATGGCAACATCTATGGGAGGGGCGCCGTGGACATGAAAGGCGCCGTGGCGGCGATGATCATGGCCATGGTATGCCTAAGGCGCTCTGGTGCCAGGCTGACGGGACGGGTCCTCTTCACCGGTGTCATTGATGAGGAATGGTGGAGCGAGGGCACAAGGCACTTGGTGAAGAACGGGCCCAGGGCCCGCTATGCCATCGTGGGTGAACCTACCGGGAATGAGATCCACACGGGCCACAGGGGGCTTGAGTGGCTTGAGGTAAAGGTGCATGGCAAGTATGCCCACGGGGGCACTCCCGAGCGGGGCATAAACGCCATAACCAAGATGTCCAAGGTCATCATCGCTATCAACGAAAAACTGCTCCCTGACCTGCGTACTAGGCTTAATCCCATCACAGGACCCGCCACCTGCAACCTTGGGTTCATAAAGGGTGGCACCCAGCCCAGCACCGTCGCTGGGGATTGCCTGCTGCAAATGGACAGGCGGTGGATCCCCGGGGAATCCACTAGGTCGGTGATGGACGAGATAGAGGGTTTGCTCAATGGGATCGCTGCCAAGGACCCCGAATTCAAGGCCTCGGTGAACAACATGAGGGATATGGAGGCTAATGAGATCGGCCATCCCCCGTTGTGCACCCCCGATTCTTCGCTGCTGGTAGCTGCCATGAAGGATGCATGCCGTTTTGTACTGGGAGGGTGCGAGATCAGCCGTTTCCCCGCTTGGACCGATGCAGGCATCCTAAGTTCCGTTGGGGAAATTGAGACCGTGGTGTTCGGCCCGGGCGACCTGGCCTGTGCCCACTCGGAGGTGGAGTACTGCCCTGTGGACAGTATAGTACAGAGCTGCAAGGTCTACATAGCCACAGCCATAAGCCTTTGCACCTGAAGAAGGCGGAGTTGCCGGCAGCCGCTCCTCGCTGGTGGGGGGTCCCGTGAGTGTCCGCTGCCTGGTGGCTGTGGCTCTCTCGCGTGAGACTGAGACGTTACCGGTTGGGTCCACCGGTGCTAGGGGCGTCAGGATGCCCCCGCTATTCCACGGTAACGTCGATGGAAATAAGGTCCTGCACGGAACCGTCCTTGGCGCTGTACGTGAAGACCTCAAGCACAGCGGGCCCGTTTTCTGCAGTGTCCAGGGGTATCACTGCCTCGAAGTAGCCCCAGTCGCCCATGGCCCCCGTGGCAAAGCCCTCGTGAAGAATACTTGAGTTCCTCATGAGCCTGTAGTTGACGGTACCCTCAAAGGCACTGCACAGCCCACGAAGGCTGAATGAGCCCGCTACAACTTGGCCTGGGCGGGGTTCGAAAACCTTAATCCAGGTACTCTCGGCAACGATGGGTTCCACATCAGAGCCAAGTACTCTCATGATGTGCGGTGGGGAGTCTCCCTCTGCTCGGAACTCTACTGGGACCTCCAGCCGGGGCACGGTCACCAGGTCAAAGGGGTATGTCTTGGCCTGTGAGACGGTTTCTCCGGGGGAGGGCTCTTTGAAACGGCACAGGGCCACCAAGTCGCCGCCGGATACGGATAAAGAAGATATCCGGGCTTCGTAGCCTCCGGTGGGCTTCTCCCCCAGGGTCAGCAGAAGATACGTACGGTCTCCATGGTCACGGGCTTGTCCTGCAAACAGGCGCAGGGAGTTTGCCACCCACTCCTGGATTTCCTGGGGAGCTGCCTGGAGAACCACCGTATGCGGGCCGTCTTCAAGGTCTGGCTCCTGGGGCTGAGCCCTCTGCATTGAACATCCTGCCAGAATTGCCGCTACCACGAAGACCACAAGAAGGGTCATTCTCAACTTCACCCTCTAGCTCCCCCTTTGCATGCTGTATGCCAGCCGAGCCGTCCCGGGAGTCATACCATACTCCTTCCTAGCCTATTCGACACGGGGACTGCGTAATCATCTGCCCCTGAACTGACGCAGCCTCCATGTCCCTCCAGGGAGAGAAGGGTTTCTACCGCTATGCATAGAAGACTTCATCGACTGCCAACCAGGGAGGTCCTCAGGACCCGGCGGGCCGTTGTGCTTCAGCCAAGAAGGAGGGGGTAGTTATGGCAGGCATCAGCGCTCTGCAGGAGAGGTACCTATCCAAGAAGACCCGGGCCCTGTTGACTCACCCTCAGGGAATGGGCAACTATTTCACCTTTAAGACTGCCATTGACATTCTGGGTCTCAACTGGGACGATGTCGCGCCTGGTGGGATCTATGGGGTAACAGGCGAGGGCTACTATGACATGGGGTACATGGCCAACAACGTCGGGCCATCAGAATCCTCCCTCAGGGCCCTTCGTGAGACCAGCACCTTCGAGAACGTGGCTGTGTATCCTCCAGACTGCCTACCGGAGTTGAAGAGCCTTGTGGCCGCCCATAAGTTCGGAAGGCGACTGGGTCCTGACTTCGAGATCTTGGGGGTGGAAGGGGCCCAGGGGGGCATCGGCTACACATACCTTACCTTCCTGGACCCAGGCGATGAGGTGATCTGCACAGACCCGGGATACTTCCACTTCGTTCCTGGAGCTGAGCTGTGCGGGGCCCGGGTTATACCCATTGAACTTAACGAGGGTAATGGCTACAGGCTTAAGCCAGTGGAAGTGCTGGAAGCCATCACTCCCCGGACGAAGATGATTGTGTTGTGTGACCCGGTGAACCCCTTTGGCACTGTGCAGACCCGGGAGGAGCTCTTGGAGATCGCCAGCATCGCGAGGGAACGCAACATACTGATCTTTAACAACATAACCCATAACACCCACCAGACAAACCCCAATGCCACCCATATTCCACTTCCGTCCCTGCACGATGCGGACAACAGCATGGACCACGTAATATCTGTCTCAGGGACCTCGAAAGGCTACGGCATGCCTGCTTTGAGGGTGGGCTTCATGGCTGGGCACCCTGAACTCATCCGCGGGGCCTTCCTGACAAAGATGGAGATCACGAAGATCCACATCAATTATCCTGGGCAGTACGCTGCCCTGGAGGCAATGCGGGACAAGGAGTACCTGCGCCGCTCAACCGAGACAATCCGGCGCAACTGGAACCACCTCAAAGAGACCATCCAGGGGATAGAAGGCGTGGAGTTCCCTGTGGAGCCTGATTTCGGGTTCTGCACGGTCATTGATGTGAGCGGTGCCGGGGTGACGGCACAAGAAGTAACCATTGGGCTGCTGAGCCATAGGATAGCGGTGATCCCCGGCGATGGGCTTGGAAACGTGAAGGCTGGGGACTACATAAGGTTGAACTACTCCCACCGCGACATCACGTGCTTTGAGGTATTCCGGGAGGCCTTGCCCAAGGCCATAGCCGAGGCGCAGGAGGGCCGGTACCGCGAGGCTGTCATCCGGTTCTTCGAGAAGGCGGGCTCGGCCCGGGGCCACAGGATAATAGGGCAGATCAGGCAGAGGAGTGGCCATATCTGCTGTTGAGGTGGTGAGCCGGCCCCGGTTCCGGCTCTTTCCCGCGGGCCGGTAGTGTGATGTTGCCTGATCATCTCTGTGGGGGCGCCCCCCTGCAAGCGGTACTGGGGGGTGTCCCTTGATTCTCTGCCCCGAAAAGCCCGGCATCCTCCTCATGACCCTGCGGGATTCCAGCCTGGCGGGAGTTGGAGAGCGCCAACCTGAGGTTGAGGGACAAGATGAGCGCCCTCTGCGCACTAGAGGCCAGGAGCGTCGAAGTGATGAAGACGCTCCCGCCTCACCTGGAAGCCCCCTGCTGTACGTGGAAAACCCGACTTGCCCATGCTAGTCGAACCCCCCAGCTTCGGGCCAAGGAACGGATGGTGAGGGTGGAGGATGCAGCGGAGCGCCTAACCGGCCTGGAGATCCGGGCCGAGGGGGACGGCGTAGTTGACTAATTGCACGTGGCTGATGGGAACCCGGTAGGGAGGGGCGACTCATTGCTGCCGGTGAACACGGCTCGATACAAAGGCCCTCAGGAACCTTCTTAAAAACGCCATCCGGGTGTCCCCAACTGGTGGGGTGGTGACGGTGAAGGCACGGGAATTGCGCTCCGTGGGGTGTTCCAGGTGGAGGATTCTGGGCCGGGGGTGCCTGAAGAACACCGGGAAGACATATGGGAGAGGTATCACCAGGTCCGGGGTCCTGGCACCCCGGGGTCCCGGGGAAGCGGTCCGGGCATAGCAATTGCCCGGGAAATAGTAAGAGCAGCATGGTGGCACAGTCTTCAATGAGAACCGGCCGGAGGGGGGAGCGGTCTTCGGATTCCAGGTATCCCTGGTTAGAGTAAGCATTCCTGTTAGGTTTGTGAATGGTCTTTGATGACAAAAGAGCCTCCTGGGAAGATGGTGTTAGCAAGATACACCAGATAAACACCCAGGAGGCGAGAAACCGGATGAAAGGGCACAACGAGAAACTCGCTCAGGTGACCGGCAGTGTGGTCGTAGTAGGTATCGACGTTCTTCCCGGATTACTGCCCGCTCTTGACGATTCTGAGGATTTCCTGGTAGACCTCAGGCCGCCTATCCCTGTGAAACTGCAGGAGATTACGCGCCTCAGTAATCCTCTCCAGGTCAATGTCCCCCGTCACTATTTCGTCCCCGGACCCTCCTTTGGCAATTACCATACCTAGGGGGTCCGCAATGAAACTCCCCCCGTAGAAGCTCATTTCGTCCTCTACGCCTACCCGGTTGACCGTGGCAACGAAAAGGCCATTCATTATGCCCTGCGCCCTAATGGCTGTCTCCCATGCTTCTTGGGAACTGTAACCTGGGCGGTCCGGCTCAGATCCGATGGCGGAGGGAAAGAATACTATTGCCGCACCCTTCAATCCTAGTATGCGGGCGGTTTCGGGGAACCACTCATCCCAGCAGATCCCTATTCCCACGCAGCAGTGGGGCGTGTCGAAAACCGGGAAACCCAGGTCGCCGGGGGTGAAGTAGTACTTCTCGAGGTACTGCGGGCCCTCGGGGATATGGATCTTTCTCATCTTACCGGCGAATTCGCCGTCAGTGCCGAGGAGAACCGCAGTGTTGAAGTAGACGCCGGGCATGGCCTCTTCATAGACGGGAACGATCATGCAAATGCCATGCTGCCGGGCGAACTTGGAACAAGCCGCGAGGGTTGGCCCGGGAACCGGTTCAGCCAAGCTGTAGTTCCTCACGTCCACCGTTTGTGGGAAATACCTGCTAGTGAAGAGCTCTTGAAGGCAGACAATTTGTGAACCCTTCTTCACCGCCTCAGATGACATCGCCAGCGCTTTTGCGAGATTGGCTTGACGATCTGTGCCGCAAGACATCTGGATTAGTCCTATCTTTACCGAACTCATTCTAGCTCCCCCTTGATTAGGTTCCAGGACTGGCCGAAAAGCCAGTGCCAAGCACTCCCGTACTACCTGACTCTATCCCCAAAGGTTCTCACGTTTAACTGACCCTTTGAATGGCAGGTTATGAGGCCTGCCTCGCCGTCCACGTCGATCTATCACTGTTCTTTCGACTTGTTCCAGGCTACACCTCCTTGGGCCGGGCGCTCAGCCTGATCCCAAGCCCCAGCGGACCCCCATTCTCCCAGGAACCCCGGAGCCAGCCTTTCCGGCAGGTGTTCCCAATTGGCATTCCTTATGGCTTTTGGGTGCCCCACTCCTTAACCCGGAGGGAGGTGAAAGCGCCATGACTGGGGAACCTCACAGGCGGGCTTCAAAGACAACAACGGGCGTGTTGTCTTGCGTTACGGCAGCACCACTTGGAAGGGGAGAAGATGACTCATGATCTATGATCTAGTGATCCAGAACGGCCGGTTGATGGATCCTGACAGAAACCTGGACACCTGGGGAAACGTAGCAGTCTCGGATGGGAAGATCAAGCGCATCACCAGGGAGTCAATTCAAGGACGAACTACCATTGACGCCAGGGGGAATGTAGTCTGCCCGGGCTTCATAGACATTCACGCTCATGTAGACGGCAACCTTTACCCGGCGCAATGCATGGTGCGGCAGGGAGTCACAACGACCGTGGGAGGTAACTGTGGTCTTAGCCCCCTGGCAATAGGGGCATTCCTTGACAGCGTGGAAGTCAATGAACTACCTTTGAACTCGGCCACCTTCATTGGGCATTCCTTCAGCATGAGAGAGGCGGCCGGCGCTACCGACAGGTACCAGCCAGCCACCAGGGAACAGATTGAAGCTATGAAGGGCATGCTCCACAAAGCCCTGGAAGAGGGAGCAGTGGGACTCTCCTTGGGACTGGAGTACTCTCCTGGGGCCTCTCAGGAAGAGGTATTGGAGCTGGCTCGGGTGTGCGCGCTCTATGGCAAGCCAGTGGCCATTCATACCCGGTACGATTCCTGGCGTGGTGTCGAAGGATTCGCTGAAGCGGTCAGAATCTGTGAGGAAACCGGTGTGCCCGTCCAGGTTAGCCATGTTGCCTACATGGTAGGCATGGGACAGATGACCGCTGCCCTTAGCATCCTGGATGACGCCCACAACCGGCACTTGGATCTGACAGCCGATTCTGGGGTCTACTCTGCTTTTGCCACGTTTGTCGGGTCAGCGGTCTTCGACGACTGGCCAGGGAAGTACGGGTGTCGCCATGAGGACATGGTAGTCGCAACCGGCCCGCATTCGGGACAGCGTTTCACTGGAGAGATGTTCGACAGGTTGAGGCGGCAGACTCCGGACATAGCTGTCATCGCCTTTGTAGGGAAGGAGTCTGAGATAGGAGAGGCCTTGGTGAGGCCCTACATGATGGTGTCAACAGATGGGGCTGTGGGAAATCCCAGTCCTGGCACGGGACATCCCCAGGATGCCGGGACCTATCCCAGGCTCCTGGGCAACTATGTTAGGGAAACCGGCCTCCTGTCCCTGCTGGATGCGCTTCGAAAGATCACCATCATGCCCGCCGATCGCCTGGGGCTGAAACATAAGGGGCGTTTGGCTGTGGGCTGTGACGCAGATATTGTAGTATTCGACCCTAAGAGTGTAAGGGATCTGGCCGAGTACCCTGTTTCGGGGAAGCCTGACGCGCCTCCAGAGGGTATCAGCCACGTGGTGGTCAATGGCAAACCGGTGGTAATGGACGGCCACCCCCTGGAAGGCAGGGCTCCCGGGCGCGGCATAAGGGTGACGAGCGAGGTCTGGGAAGGCTAGAGACAAAGCAGATCTCTACGGGCGAGCATGAGGCAGGCCAAAACTCCAGCCCTGCTTTATTATGGCATGGCCGGTATTGTCCCGGGGTGGGATGCTTCCTAACCGCCATTGCCAAAGTAGAGCGATAGGGGGCGCCTGTTGCCTAGATATCCCATGGCCTCCCGTTCTTCTGCCACCCGCGAGAGGTCTATGTCGACGATGAGGAATGCCTTGGAGGGACCTGCTCTTCCCAGCACTTCCCCGGAAGGCGCCACAATTTGACTACCGCCGAAGAAGGTGTTTTCCCCCGCGTGTCCCACGGGGTTCGCGTTTACGACGTAAACCCCGTTTTCCTGGGCCCTTGCCCTAGTGTACAGGTCGTGTTTATCCTCATACGGGCTCATATCGGCAGAAGGGTAGAATATGACGTCGGCACCCTTGAGGGCGAGCGCTCTAGCGGTCTCGGGGAACTCCATGTCATAGCAGATGCCGATTCCAATGGTACAAAGTGATGTGGAGAATACTGGGAGCTCAGTACCAGCCCGGAAAACCGCCGGCTCCGGTGGCCAGAGATGAGTCTTGCGATACTTGCCCAGAAACCCTGAGGGGCCTACCATGACGGCGGTATTATACAAGTGCTCGCCAGCAACCTCCGCTGTTCCAGCGATGACTGTAACGCCCGTGCGTGCACACAGCTCCTTGAGATACTCTGTAGAGGGGCCAGGGATGGGTTCTGCACGTTCCCGCATCATGCCAAGTTCGTACCGTTCCAAAAAGCATAGCGTTTTATCAACTGCTAAGACGCCGGGCGAACAGCGCTCCCGACAATTTGCGCCGGGGGATCGCACCCCGGTGCCGGAGCCAGACCATCTCGCGGCGGGCCGTGTGCCTCTGGCAGCGGTGCCGCCGAGGATAGGGGTATTCCCCTGCCCCGACCTCCCTCGGAGGGACGCCGACCGCGGAGCGTCTCGCTCCGCAG